>DQBD01000156.1:846-11121 GCA_003526065.1 Gammaproteobacteria bacterium
CCGCGGCCGGTGGTGCCGATCTTGCCGGCGCCGAGCGCCGACTCGCGCGCCTGATCCAGCGCCACGTGACACGGCAGAATCAGCGGACAGGCCGGACTGATGCGCAGGCGCGAGCGCACGTCCACGCCCGCCGCCTCGACGTCGGCGATCTCCTTCAGCAGCGCGTCCGGCGCCAGCACCACGCCGTTGCCGATCAGGCACAGCACACCCGGGCGCAGGATGCCGGACGGCAACAGGTGCAAAACGGTTTTCACGCCGCCGACGACAACCGTGTGCCCCGCATTGTGCCCGCCCTGGAACCGCACCACGGCGGCCGCCTGCTCGGTCAGCAGGTCCACCACCTTGCCCTTGCCCTCGTCACCCCACTGGGTGCCGACTACGACGACGTTCTTCGCCATCCGCTCATCCTGCGTCTTGCAGCTGCCAGGCCCCGTCCACACGCACGATGCGCGTACCGACCGGTCCACAGGCGCTGCCGGGGAGTTCATAAATAACGCTGCGTCCTTCCGCCCGGAGGCGTTCGACCAGCGTCGTCAGTTCGCCATCGCTCGACCACGGCGCCAACACCGGCAATGGCTGCGGCGCCGGCGCGCCGAGCAGGCGCTTGAGGTCGGCGCTGAACCCGGTGGCCGGCCGCGCACGGCCGAACACCCGCCCGACGCCATCGTAGCGGCCGCCCCAGGCCATGGCCTGACCATAGCCGGCGCCATAGGCGGCGAATACCAGGCCGGTGTGGTAGTGGTAGCCGCGCAGCTCGGCCAGGTCCACGTACAGCGGCAACGCCGGCTCGAAGCGCAGCAGTTCGTCCGCGATGGCGCCCAGTTCGTCGAGTGCGGCGGTGACCGGCTCCGGCACGCCGCGCAGCATCGCACGCAACGCCGGCAGGCGGTCGATTGGCCCGAAGCATTCCGGCAAGCGCACGAACCATTCGCCGACCGCGTCAGGCAGACCCAGCCCTGCCACGTACTGGGCAATGTCGGCACAGGCCTTGCGCTGCAGCAGTCCAAACAAGGTATTTTCGGCCTCGGCGTCCAGGCCGGCGGCGTGACTGAGCGCCCCGAAGATCCCGACATGGCCAAGATCCACGTGCACGCTGTCGTGACCTGTCACGCGCAGCGCCGCCAGCAGCAGCCGCAGCACTTCGACATCGCTTTGCGGCCCCGCATGGCCGTACAGCTCGGCCCCCACCTGCATGGGGTTGCGCCCGGCGCCAGGCGCCGGATCCTGGGCGGTCAGCACCGAGCCGAGATAACACAGCCGTGCCGGCGACGGGTCGCCGGCACGGGCGTCGATACGCGCCACCTGGGGCGTGATGTCGGCCCGTATTGCCAGCAGACGGCCCGACGCCGGATCGGTCACCTGCAGCGTCTGCTGAGCCAGATCGGCACCCGTGCCGGTCAACAGCGCGTCGGCATACTCCACCAGCGGCGGCATCACCTGGCGATACCCCCAGCAGGCGAACAGATCCAGCAGTTGCCGGCGCGCCCGCTCCAGGGCCTCGGCCTGGGGCGGCAACAGGTCTTCGATGCCAGGAGGCAGCAACCAGCGCACGGCCGCCTCAGCGCACCAGCTGCAGCAGTGCCAGCCCGGCCAGCATGCTGGCGAGCCCCGCCAGGCGCAGCGCCCGGTCCGGCAACTGACTGGTCACCGCGGCAGTGCGCCGCAACATGCCGGGACTCAGGAACGGCACCACACCCTCGAGCACCAGCACCAGGCAGAACGCCGCGGCAAGGTCATGCACGGACCGGACCCTCAGCGACCGCCCGTCAGGGCGCCCTCGAAATGCCGGAAAAACGCACTGTCCGCGTCCAGTACCAGCAGATCACGCTCGGCACCTACGCTTTGCCGATAGGCCTCGAGGCTGCGGTAGAAGTCATAGAACTCGGTGTCGGAGCCAATGCCGGCGGTATAGCGCGCCGCCGCGGCGGCATCACCCTCACCCCGGATGCGCGCCGCATCGCGCTGGGCATTGGCCAGCAACAGCGTGCGTTCCTTGTCCGCCTGGGCGCGAATGCGCTCGCCTTCCTCGGCACCCTGGGCACGCAGCTCGGCCGCCACGCGCTTGCGCTCGGCGTCCATGCGGCTGAACACCGAGCTGCTGACCTCGGTCGGCAGATCGACGCGCTTGATGCGCACGTCGATGATCTCGACGCCGAACTCGGCCGCCCGCTCGCCGGTACGCCGGCGCAGCAGGTCCATGATCTCGTGCCGATCACCGCTGACCGCCGCCTGCACGGTGCGCTTGCCGAACTCGTTGCGTGACAGGTCGTTGACGATCTGCGCCAGGCGGGTGTTGACGTCACCACGACCGACCGCCACGAAGAAGCGCCGCGTGTCGGAGATCCGCCACTTGACGAACGAATCCACCACCACGTTCTTCAACTCGCTGGTCTGGTAGCGCACCGGCCCGCGGTCCAGGGTCTGGATGCGGCCGTCGTACTTGACCACTGAATTGATGAACGGGGTCTTCACGTGCAGCCCCGGCGGCAGATCGGCGGCGATCACCTCGCCCAGGCGGAACAGCAGGACGCGCTCGCGCTCGTCCACGGTGTACAGGGCGGTGTTGGCCAGCAGCAGGCCCACCACGACCAGTGCGCCGATGAAGGTCAGAGTGCGATTCATGAACGAGGCTCCCGGCCGCGCACGTAGTCGGAGCGGTCACGCAGCACACGTGCCGGCGTGCTCTGCGGCGGCGACGGCGGCGCGGTCGCCGGGCTGGCCGATGCTTGCCCCTCGTCGGCAGCCCGGGACGACTGCAGCAGGCGATCGAGCGGCAGCAGCGTGAGACGGTTGCCCTCGCCCTGCATCAACACCTTCGGCGTACGGGCCAGGACCTGCTCCATGGTTTCCAGATAAAGCCGCTGACGGGTGACCGCCGGCGCGACGCGGTATTCGTTGGCCAACAGGCTGAAGCGCGCCGCCTCACCTTCGGCACGGGCAACGATCTGCCCCTTGTATGCCTCGGCGTCGGCGACGATGCGTGCCACCTCACCGCGTGCCCGCGGGATGACCTCGTTGCGATAGGCCTGCGCCTCGTTGATCAGCCGCTGCTCGTCCTCGCGCGCCTTGACCGCATCGTAGAACGCCGCCTGCACCTGCTCGGGCGGCTGCGCATCCTGCATGTTGACCGAGGTCACCTCGATGCCGGCCTGATAGCGATCCAGGGTCTCCTGGAGCAGCACCGCCACCTGCTGGGCTACGGCATCGCGTCCCTCGGTGAGGATGAACTCCATGCGGCTCTTGCCGACCACTTCGCGGATGGCCGACTCGGCCACCTGCTGCACGGTGAGGTCCGGATCACGCACCTTGAACACGTAGTTGGCGGCATCCTTGACGCGATACTGCACCGCCAGCTTGACGTCGACGATGTTCTCGTCGGCGGTGAGCATCTGCGACTCCGTCGCCATGTCGCCCGCGCGATCGCGCGGCGCACCACGGTAACCGACCTCGGCGGTGCGGATCTCGCCGATGTTGACGCGCAGCACGCGCTCGACCGGATACGGCACATGCCAGCGCAGACCCGGCGTTGCGGTGCTGGCGAACTTGCCGAAACGCAGCACCACGCCGCGCTCGCCCTCGCTCACCACGTAGAACCCCGACGCCAGCCACAGCACCAGCAGCAGCAGCAGCAGGCCGCCCCACAAGGCCGGTGGCGGGGAATTGGCGCTGCCACCGCCATTGCCACCGTCACCGCCGAACCGCTGGCGAAGCCGACGAAACAGTTCATCCAGATCCGGCGGCCCAGCGTCGGCACGGCGACCCCACGGATCGCGATTGCCGGACCCGCCCGGTTCGTTCCAAGCCATTAATTTCTCCTTGCTGCCGCTGACTGCGGCCTCGGGGGCGCTTATTGTTCCACAGAGGTTCGCGCCGACATAGCCGGGCGCATCAGCCCGACTCCGCAGCCGGCCTGGCGTCGGTCGCGGCCGCGGCGAGCAGCGGCTCCAGCTGACCGAGCTCGCGACGGCGGACATCGAATTCCACCTGCCAGCCACCGTCCGGATCGAAATGCTCGTGCCGCACCTTCGCCACGCGGAACACATGCGCGCGCAGGCGCCCGTCACAGCGCGGCAAATGCCACCGCTGGTGCGACACGCCCTCGGCGAACTGCTCGCCGACCGCATCGCGCAGCAGGTCGATGCCTTCGCCGCCGCGCGCCGACAGCCACACCCGTGGCGGGCCACCCGCCTCGCCGGCGCTGCGCCGGGGCACCCCATCGGTCAGGTCGATCTTGTTCATGACCTCGATCTGCGGGATGTCGCCGGCGCCGATCTCCTCGAGCACGCCGTTGACCTGCTGCACCATCAGGGCACGCTGGTCATCGCGGGCGCTGTCGACCACGTGCAGCAGCAGGCTGGCACTGCGCACCTCCTCCAGCGTGGAGCGGAAGGCCGCCACCAGCTCGTGCGGCAGGTTGCGCACGAAGCCGACCGTGTCGACCAGCACCAGCGGCTCACATTGCGGCAACTCCAGGCGCCGCAGCGTGGAGTCGAGGGTGGCGAACAGGAGATCGGCGGCGAACACCTCGGCCGAGGTCAGCGCGTTGAACAGGGTCGATTTTCCACTGTTGGTGTAGCCGACCAACGCCACCGTCGGCGTCTCGCTGCGCGTACGCTGGCGGCGACTGTTGATGCGCTGCCCCACGGCCCGCCCCAGACGCGCCTCCAGCTGGCGCAGGCGCACCCGCAACAGCCGGCGGTCGGTCTCGAGCTGGCTCTCGCCGGGTCCGCGCAGACCGATGCCGCCCTTTTGCCGCTCCAAGTGAGTCCAGCCGCGCACCAGACGCGTGGACAGGTGACGCAGCTGCGCCAGTTCCACCTGAAGCTTGCCCTCGTGCGAGCGGGCACGGCGGGCGAAGATGTCCAGGATCAAGCCGATCCGGTCCACCACCGGACACTGCAACAGGCGCTCGAGATTGCGCTCCTGGGACGGGCTCAGCGGCTGGTTGAAGATGACCAGTTCCGCGCAGGTGGCGCCCACCCGCTCGGCCAGCTCAGCCGCCTTGCCGCGGCCGATGAACAGTGCCGGGTCGATCTGGCTGCGGCGGCAGGTGAGGGTATCCACCACCTCGCCGCCGGCTGCACGCGTCAGTTCGAGTGCTTCGGCCAGATCATCCTGGACGCCCATGTCGGCGCCAGGCAGTTCGACCGCCACCACCACCACGCGTTGGCGCGTGGTGGTGGACGGCGGCACGGCCGGCCCATGACCGGCCTCTACGATCGTCGGACTAGGAATTTTTTTCCTCCGCGACTTCAGTCGCCTGCTCACCCTCGACCACGGTCGGGATACGGATCGGCCGCCCCGGCACCACGGTCGAGATGGCGTGCTTGTAGATCATCTGCGACACGGCGTTCTTGAGCACCACCACATACTGGTCGAAGGCCTCGATATGCCCCTGCAGCTTGATGCCATTGACCAGGAAGATGGAGACCGGGATGTGCTCCTTGCGCAACAGGTTCAAAAAGGGATCCTGCAGGCCCTGGGCTTTTTTCATTTTCGTAATCCTCGAAATAGTGACGGGCCCGTCCGGTTGGCCCGCGCGTTCAGTTTAGCAAGATGGGTGCCGGCCCCCGTGCAGCGGATGGGCCGCCGGCCGGCTGCCTGTTCGACCGCGCAAGACGGTCACGGTTCTTGCATCAGGCTGCCGTTTTCTCAATCAATTCGCAGACCCGTGCCGGCACGGAACGATCGCCCGGGCTCAGCCAGTGACCCTGTGGATCACCGCGCAGCCAGGTGAGCTGACGCTTGGCGTACTGGCGACTGGCCGTCTTGGCGGCCTCGATCATGCCGGCGCGGTCCAACTCGCCATGCAGAAAACGCCACACCTGCCGGTACCCGACGGCCCGCAACGCCGGCAACTGGCCATCGTAGCCGGCCGCCCGCAAGGCTTCGACCTCGTCAACCAGCCCGGCAGCCAGCATGGCATCGAAGCGGGCCTCGACCGCGCGATACACGTCCTGGCGCGCGGGCGGCGCCAGAATCAGCCGCAACCCCGCAACGCCCTCCACCTGACCGGCCTGCCGCTGCCAGTCGCTCAGGGGCCGTCCGGTGCACCGGAACACCTCCAGCCCGCGCGCGATGCGCTGACGATCGGACGGGGCCACACGCGCCGCCAGGACCGGGTCCACGACCGCCAACTGCGCGTGCAGGGCCGGCCAGCCGTCCCGCGCCGCCTGCGCCTCGATGGCGGCACGCAGCGCGGTGTCGGCCGCCGGCAGCTGCGCCAGGCCGCGCTCGAGGGCGCGGAAATACAGAAACGTGCCGCCGACCAGTAACGGGATGCGGCCGCGCGCCTTGATCTGTGCAATCAGCGCAACCGCATCGGCGCGGAACTGACCGGCCGAGTAAGGCGCGTCGGGCATGCGGATGTCGATCAGGTGATGCGGCACCCCGCCCTGCTCGGCCGGCGATGGCTTCGCCGTGCCAATGTCCATGCCCCGGTACACCTGCCCGGAGTCGACACTGATGATCTCGCACGGCAAGCGGCGCGCAATGGCCAATGCCAGCGCGGACTTGCCCGCGGCGGTCGGGCCGAGCAGAAAAACAGCGGACATAGACGAACGGGCACTGCAGCAAACGCGCAGTTTACGGTGCGCGCCGCCGGGCGGCATACTGCGTGCCCTCCCCGCACCTTGCCTGCGAGTACGATCGCCGTGAGCAGCCCAGACCTGAGCGCCTGCATCGTCAGCACCGGCGAGGAAGTGCTCCGCGGTGAGTTGGTGGACAGCAACAGCGCCGAACTGTCGCGCCGACTCGGCGAGGCCGGTTTCGACGTACAGCTGATGCTGACCGCCGGCGATCGCCGCAGGGACTTGGATTTCGTGCTCGAAACCGCCCTTGCGCGCGCCGACTGGGTCTTCATGACCGGCGGCCTGGGCCCTACCGAGGACGACCTGACCGCCGAGGTCGTGGCGACCCTGGCCGGCGTCGAGCTGCAGTTCGATCCCGCCAGCTGGCAACACATCGAGCGCCGCTTCGCCGAGTTCGGCATTCCGCTGACCGACAACAACCGCAAGCAGGCGCTGTTCCCGGCCGGCGCGCGGATTCTGTCCAATCCCAACGGCACGGCACCGGGCTTCGTCGCCACCCTGCAGCGCGGCGGCCGGCAAAAGCACGTGGTCGCCCTGCCCGGTCCGCCGCGCGAGATGCAGCCGATGGTCGCCGCCCTGCTGGGCGAGCTGCCGCAGGCGCGCAAACCCTCCCACAGCTTCATCCGCTTCCTGGGCATCGGTGAATCGAGCCTGGCCGACGTCATGCGGCCATGGGCCGAGCAACAGGGGCTTGAACTGGGCTACCGGGCGATTTTCCCGGAGCTGGAGCTGAAGCTGTACGACGCCTCGCCGGCGCAGATCGGTGCCCTGCGACGGTTCGTGCTGGAGCGCTTCGCCGACGTGCTGCTCGATTTCAGCGCCCTCAGCACGCCGCAGCTGTGCGCGACCTATCTGACCGAAACGGGCCAGACACTGGCCGTCGCCGAGTCATGTACCGGCGGCCTGGTCGGCAAGGTCATCACCGACCTGCCCGGCGCATCGGCCTACTTCCTCGGCGGCGTGGTCAGCTACGCCAACAGCGCCAAGCACGGGCTGCTCGGCGTCGATGCCGCCAGCCTGACCACCCACGGCGCCGTCAGCGAGACGGTGGCGCAGCAGATGGCGCGGGGCGTGCGAGAGCGCTTCGGCGCCGACCTCGGGCTCGCCATCACCGGCATCGCGGGGCCAGGCGGCGGCAGCGACGACAAACCCGTCGGCACCGTGTGGCTGGGCATGGCCGACGGCGCCGGCAGCCGCGCTCGCCACCGGCGTTTCGTGCGCGGACGCGAATGGGTTCGCACCTTCGCCGCCCACGACGGGCTGCGCTGGCTGATGAGCGACTGGCTGACCCGGCGCTGGCAGACCGCCCTGGACGGTGACTGAACGCAGCTGCGCGCCCGCCGCGGCGCCTTCCACCGCCACCGCCAGCGGCGCACTGGCCAGCCTGGCCGCCCCGAACACGCACGAGCGCCTCACCTGGCGGCCGCTGCTGTGGTTCAACCTGCTGCGGCTGGGCAGCTCCGGCCTGCTGCTGGGACTGAGCCTGCTCGATCCCCCGTTGAAGCCGCTCGGTTCGGCCGATCCCGTCCTGTACCGGTACGTTGCGATCGCCTACCTGCTCGGCGCCGCCCTGGCCCCCCTGGCACTGGTCGCGCGCTGGCCGCGCTTCAACCTGCAAACCACCGCGCTGGTCGGTGCCGACATTGCCGCCCTGACGTTGCTGATGCACGCCAGCGGCGGCCTCGGCAGCGGCCTTGGGACACTGCTGGTGGTCGTGGTGGCCGGCGGTGGCCTGCTGGTGTCCGGGCGGCTGGCGTTCTTGTATGCGGCGCTGGCGGCCCTGGCCGTGCTGGCGCAGAGCCTGTACCGGGTCCATATCGACCAGCTGGCACCCACGTACACCCAGGCCGGCGTGCTCGGCAGTACCTGTTTTGCCGCCGCTGCCCTGGCCTACGAGATGGCACGCCGGGCCCGGCGCAGCGCACTGCTGGCAAGCGCCCGCCAGAACGAGGCACTGGGCCTGGCGCGCCTGAACGACGAGATCATTCAGCGCATGCAGACCGGCGTCCTGGTGATCGACCCGGCACAGCGGGTACGGCTCGCAAATGGCTCGGCAGCGCGCCTTCTGGGCCGACACATCGCCCGCGACACACCGCTGGCTGAGCTGGCGCCGCCGATCGCCGATGCCCTGGCACGCTGGCGGTCGGGCCGCGAATCGCCGCCGGAGCACAGCACCGGGGCCTATGTGCCGCGCTTCGCGCCACTGGGCACCGGCCACACGGCCGATGCGCTGATCTTTCTCGATGACACGGCGGCCGTGAACCAACAGGCACAGTTGCTGAAACTGGCATCGCTGGGCCGCCTGGCGGCCAGCATCGCCCACCAGGTGCGCAACCCGCTGAGCGGCATCAGCCACGCCGCCCAGCTGCTGCAGGAAGACGACGCCCTGACCGCCGACCAGGCGCGCCTGGTGGCCATCATGCTGCGCCAGGGCGAGCGTGTGAACCGCATCGTGGAGGAGGTGCTGGCGCTTGGGCGCTCGCAGCCGGTCCAGCCCGAACTGCTCGACCTGTCGCCCTGGCTGACACAGGTGGTCGACACCTATTGCACCAGCCACCGGGTACCGGCCGACGCCGTCGCGCTCCACCTCACGCCCGGACTGGTCACGCGCGGCACGCCCGGCCAGCTGCAACAGGCGATCGAGAACCTGCTCGACAACGCCCTGTGGCATGCTGCGGGGGCCCAGGCGCCGCAGGTGACAATCCGTACACGGGTGTCGGGCACGCGCGAGCGGCCGTTGATCGAGATCGAGGACCGCGGCCCCGGCGTGCCGCCCGCGGAACGTGAGCGGCTGTTCGAGCCATTCAACACCAACCGCGCCGACGGCACCGGGCTCGGCCTGTTCATGGCACGCGAGCTGTGCACCGCCAACCAGGCGCACATCGATTACTACACGCCGCCGGCCGGCGGCGCGGGTTTCCGCATCGTGCTGGCCGACCGACGCCGACGGCAACTCACATGACCCACACCGAATCCACACCAACCCGCGTACTGATCGTCGACGACGAGCCGGACCTGTGCGAGCTGCTGGCCATCACCCTCGACGGGATGGGCCTGGCCAGCCACAGCGCCGGCTCACTGGCGCAGGCCCGGGCGGCCCTCACCGACGGCGAGTACCGGCTGTGCCTGTGCGACCTGCGCCTGCCGGATGGCAGCGGCCTGGACCTGATCGAACACATCCAGCACACCCAGGCGCAGCTGCCGATCGCCATCATCACCGCCCACGGCGACGTCGAGGCCGCGGTCGACGCCATGAAGGCCGGCGCCTTCGATTTCGTCAACAAGCCCGTCAACCTGCGCGCCCTGCGGCGACTGGTGGACACCGCCCTGCGCCTGGCACCGGAACGCCAGACCACCGGACTGCCGCAACTGATCGGCGACTCGCCCGCCATGCAGGCCCTGCGCACCACCGTGGCCAAGCTCGCACGCAGCCAGGCGCCGGTGTTCATCCGCGGCGAATCGGGGGTCGGCAAGGAACGGGTGGCGCGCCTGATCCATGCCCAGGGCCCGCGCGCCAACGGACCATTCGTACCGGTCAACTGCGGCGCCCTGCCGGAACAACTGCTCGAAAGCGAGCTGTTCGGTCACGTCAAGGGCAGCTTCACGGGCGCCGGCGCCGACCGTGACGGCCTGTTCCAGTCCGCTGCCGGCGGCACCCTGTTCCTGGACGAGATCGGCGCCGTGC
>DQBD01000156.1:11355-12524 GCA_003526065.1 Gammaproteobacteria bacterium
AAGCTGCTGCGGGCGCTGCAGGAACGCGCCGTGCGGCCAGTCGGCGCGCGCCAGGAAGTGCCGGTCGACGTGCGCGTGCTCAGCGCCACACACGAGGACCTGACGGCGCTGCTCCGGGACGGTCGTCTGCGGCAGGATTTCTACTACCGCATCAACGTCATCGAACTGCTGGTCCCCCCGCTGCGCGACCGGCACGAGGACCTGCCCGCCCTGGCCACCGACGTGCTGCATCGCATCGACGGTGGCCGTCATCGCCTGACATCGGCGGCGCTGAAGGCACTGCAGGCCTACCCGTTTCCAGGCAACGTACGCGAACTCGAGAACATCCTCGAGCGTGCCGCCGCCCTGAGCGAAGGGCCGGACATCGACGTCTCGGACCTGCACCTGCCGGAGGCGGGGATGGCGGCCATCCCGGCCGAGCCCGCGCCGACCGGCGACGGCCTGCAGGCGGAGCTCGGGCAGGTGGAACGCGAACGCATCCTGGCTGCGCTGCAGGCAACCCGCTACAACCGCACCGCGGCGGCCGCGCGCCTGGGCCTGACGCTGCGCCAGCTGCGCTACCGCATGCTCAAGCTCGGCCTCAACTAGACGGTCCACGCCGTCGCGCCGGCACACCGGCAGCACGCCACCGGCCTTCAGACACCATGCTGCCGCAGCGCCCAGGCCACGTGCTCGCGCACCAGCGACGACGCATTGTCGAGATGACGACGCAGACAGGCCACCGCATCCCCATCGCCCGGCGGTGCGTTGCCCAGCGCCACGGCGAGGTTGCGCTGCCAGCGCTCATGGCCGATGCGGCGGATGGCTGAACCCTCCAGGCGTCGCTCGAACTCGGCCGCAGTCCAGTCCATCAGTTCCGTCAGACGCGGCGCGTCCAGACCGTGACGGGGCGCGAAATCCGCTGCCTCACTGACCCGCGCGAACTTGTTCCAAGGACACACCAGCTGGCAGTCGTCGCAACCGTAGATGCGGTTGCCCAGCAGCGGGCGCAGCGGCTCCGGAATCGGCCCCGGATGCTCGATGGTGAGGTACGAGATGCACCGCCGCGCGTCGAGCACGTACGGCGCCACAATGGCCCCGGTGGGACACACGTCCAGACAGGCGCGGCAACTGCCGCAGTGTCCGGTGGCCGGGGCATCGACCGGCAGCGGCAGGTCCGTGTACAGCTC
>DQBD01000156.1:12770-13864 GCA_003526065.1 Gammaproteobacteria bacterium
CCAGGAAGAACCACGACCCGGCACGACGATCGATCAGGCAGGTGTGCTTGCCGATCCAGCCCAGGCCGGCCTGCTCGGCCAGGGGCTTTTCCAGCACCGGCGCACTGTCGCAGAACACCCGGTAACCGAACGGACCCACCCGCTCGACGATGCCGTCGGCCAGCCGCTGCAGGCGCTGGCGCACCCGCTTGTGGTAGTCCCGGCCCAGCGCGTAGCGAGACACATAGCCCAGGGCCGGATCACCGAGCACCGGCCACGGCGCGGCGGCCCCGGCCGGCCAATAGTCCATGCGCACCGAGATCACGCGCACCGTGCCCGGCACCAGTGCGTCCGGCCGCCAGCGCTTTTCGCCATGACGGGCCATCCAGGCCATCTCGCCGTGGTAGCCGCGCGCCAGCCAGGCGCTCAGGCGCTGCGGCGCATGAGCCAGTTCGACCCCGCTCACACCGACCTCGGCAAAGCCCAGGTCGGCCGCCAGATCACGCACGAGGGCCAGCAATTCAGCAGGAGTGGGACTGGTCACGGCTGCTCAAAAAAACGGCATTTAACGTTCGGAAGGTCCAAAAAACGTCGAAAGGCGCGTATGCTTGAGACGTTTTTTCATGTCGGGTATCAAGCGACCTTCGTAACATGCTGTTTTCGCTTGACAAACTATACTCTCCTGCGCAGGCGCGGGCGATCGACCGGGCCGCCGCCCTGCGGCCCGGCTGCACCGGCACGCTGCTGATGGAACGCGCCGGCACGGCCGCCTATTCCATGCTGCGCCGGCTGTGGCCGGCGGCGCAACGCCTGGGCGTGGTGTGTGGCGTCGGTAACAACGGCGGCGACGGCTACGTGCTGGCGCGCCTGGCACACCTGGCCGGGCTCGACGTGCACCTGACCGCCGTGGCCGGCGCCCCGCGCACGGGCAGCGAGGCCGACACCGCCCGGCAGTGGTTTCTGGCCTGCGGTGGCCACGAGTCGGCGCAGCTGCCGGCGCCCGATACCGAGGTCCTGGTGGACGGTCTGCTCGGCACCGGCATGGACCGCGCACCCGAGGGCGCCACCGCGCAGGCCATCGACGCCCTGAACGCCAGCGGCCGCCCGGTGCTGGC
>DQBD01000155.1:0-2407 GCA_003526065.1 Gammaproteobacteria bacterium
GCAGAGGCGTTCTGGTTGTGGCGCGGCGTACGGCCGGCCACTGCCGCCGTCATCGCCGCCCTGCGCGGTGCCGGCTGACGCAAGCCGCCGGCACCGCCGCCATCCGATACTAGTCCGAGGCCACCGCCGCGCCGTTTCGGCCGTGATGGTGGTTGTTGCGGTCCATGTGTTCACGTAGCTGGCGCGCGGCGGCATCGAACGCATCCCGCAGCGCCACGTACAGATCCTCGTTCGGCTCGCGCTTGACCACCAGCTCGGCCCCGGGCACGGTCAAATCGATACGCACGTTGTACTGCACGCCCTTGTGCTGGTGCTTGTGCGGACACTCGATGACCACCCGGCAGGCCATGATGCGGTCGCTGAACTGGTCCAGCTTCTCGGCCTTCTTGCGCACTGCCGTTTCGATGGCGTCGGTCATTTCGATGTCGCGGGCAGTGATCTGCAACGGTAAACGCATGGAGCTCTCCTTACAGGATGATCGCGAGCAGCCACCGAAGCGCCCCGAATCGGCGACATCGGCGCTACCCGACGGCCAATCTACGCCGCCCCCGCCCCCCCTGCAACGCACGCCAAACGGCGTTGACACAGCCCCTGTTAACGGGGATAAGGTGGTTGTTTACACGCCCTTCCGTATCCGACCCAACCGGTCCATGACTCCCTGTCGCCTCGCTTCCCTGGCACTGCTGGCCCAGCGCCTGTCTCACGCGCTGGGCGGCCCATTGCCTGGCCGCGGCGGCCAGGAACGCATGGCCCCGGCACCCTACCGCGGCAGCATGGAAGACCGCTGGCAAGCCATTCCGGAACACCACCGCGAGGCGGCGGTGCTGCTGCTGCTGTACCCGGACGCCACCGAAAAGGTTGCCCTCGCACTGATCCGTCGCCCGAACTACAGCGGCCCCCACGCCGGCCAGATCGGGCTGCCGGGCGGGCGCCGCGAGGGCGACGAGTCCCTGGCACAGACGGCGCTGCGCGAAACGCACGAGGAGCTTGGCGTCGAACCGGCGCAGCTGACCCTGCTCGGCGCGCTGTCGCCGCTGTACGTGCGCGCCAGCAACCATCTGGTCTACCCCTTCGTGGCCTACACCCAGGCCCGCCCGCACTTCACACCCTGCGAACGCGAGGTCGCGGAAGTCATCGAGGTGCGGCTGACCCGCTTGCTGGATATGCGCTTTCGCGGCTTTGAGGTCGTGCGCTTCGACGACTTCGGCCGTGTACGGGTGCCGTACTTCGCCCTGCCCGGCACACGCATATGGGGCGCCACTGGCATGATCTTGGGCGAGTTCCTGGCCCTGCTGGAGCAGCTTGATGCCGCCGCGTGACGTGACCAGTGCGTGTATTGGCGTCTGCGAAATGGCGGCCGACGCATGCACCGGATGTGGCCGGCAGCTCGACGACATCGCGGCGTGGCCCGCGGCCGGCACCGGACAGCGGCTCGGCATCCTCCTGCAGGCGGCCCGCCGCCTGGCCGACCACGCGCCACGCCCCTGGCCACGGCGCGTGCGTGATGCCCTTGGACGCGAGCTGCTGCTGAAGGCCCCTCCGCAGCGCATCGTTTCCCTGGTGCCCTCGCAAACCGAGCTGCTGTTCGACCTTGGTCTGGGCGAACGCGTGGTGGGGGTGACCAAGTTCTGCGTGCACCCCGCGCAGGCACGCGAGCAGCGACGGCGAATCGGCGGCACCAAGACACCGGACATCGACCGCATCCGCGCACTGGCGCCGGATTTCGTGCTCGCCAACCGCGAGGAGAACCGCCGCGAGGACGTTGCCGCCATCGGCGCGTTCGCCCCGGTTTACGTGACCGACATCAACACCCTGCCACAGGCGTTGACGATGACACGCGCTGTTGGCTTCGCGCTGGGCGCCGAAGCTGCCGCGGCCCGTATCGCGGCGGACATCGAAAGCGCGTTTGCCGCGTTGCCACGGCGCGACGCCGTGCGCTGCGCCTACCTCATCTGGCGACAACCGTGGATGGCCGCCGGAGGTGATACGTTCATCGGCGACCTGTTGCGGCGTCTTGGCCTGACCAACGTGTTCGACGACCAGCCGCGCTACCCCGAGGTCGCCATTGAGGACCTGGCCGCGGCCGCGCCGGCGCTGATCCTGCTTTCATCCGAGCCCTATCCGTTCAAGCGCGCGCACGCCGTGGAGCTGGCGACACAGCTACCGCACACGCGCATCGTGCCGGTGGACGGCGAAATGTTCTGCTGGCCGGGCAGCCGGCTGCTGGCAGCGGCCGGTTACTTTCGCAACGTGCTGCCGACACTCGGCGGCGAGCCTGGAGTGTTCTGGTGAGTGAGGTCTACGACTATCTGGTAATCGGCGGCGGCAGCGGCGGCATCGCGTCCGCACGCCGCGCGGCGCAATACGGCGCGCGTGTGGCCGTGGTGGAAGCAAGCCGCCTGGGCGG
>DQBD01000155.1:2650-4788 GCA_003526065.1 Gammaproteobacteria bacterium
ACCTGTGTCAACGTCGGCTGCGTGCCCAAGAAGGTCATGTGGAACGCTGCCGGCATCGCCGAATCGCTGCACCACGCGTCCGATTACGGCTTCGACACCGGCGAGGTGCGCTTCGACTGGTCGCGGCTGGTGCAGGCCCGGCACGCCTACATCGAACGCCTGAACGGCATCTACGCGCGCATGCTCGACGACTCGGGCGTGACGCTGCTGCAAGGCCGCGCCCGTCTGACCGGACCCGACACGGTGGCCGTGGGTGACGCCCGCTATCGCGCCCGCCACATCCTGATCGCCGCCGGCGGCCGGCCGAGCATACCGGCCCTGCCGGGCGCACAGCTGGGCATCGACAGTGACGGCTTCTTTGCGCTGACCGAACAGCCGCGCCGGGTGGCCGTCATCGGCGCCGGCTACATCGCCGTGGAACTGGCCGGCGTGCTGCGCGCGCTCGGCTCCGACGTGACGCTGACCATCCGCGGGCAGTCGGTGCTGCGCAGCTTCGATGCACTGGTGCAGGAAGCCGTCACCGGACACCTGCAGGCGGCCGGCATCGCACTCGAACGCGGCTTCGTGCCGACCGCCCTGGAACGGCGTGATGACGGCATTGCCGTGCTGGCCGGCGATGGCCGGGCAGCCTGCGGATTCGACTGCGTCATCTGGGCCATCGGCCGCACGCCGTGCAGCGACGCTCTGGGTCTGGAAACGGCGGGCGTGGCCTGCGACGCCGACGGGCATATCCCGGTCGATACCTTTCAGAACACCAACGTGGCGGGCATCTACTCCGTCGGCGACATCACCGGTCGCGCGCCGCTGACACCGGTGGCCATCGCCGCCGGCCGCCGCCTTGCCGACCGCGTGTTCGACGGCCAGACAGACCGTCACCTCAACTACGACGACATCCCCTCGGTCGTGTTCGCCCATCCACCGGTCGGCAGTGTCGGCCTCACCGAGGCCCAGGCTCGCAGCACGCACGGCGATGCGGTGCGCGTCTACACCACCCGTTTTACGGACATGTACTACGCGCTCGGCAGCCACAAGCCGCAAACCGTCGCCAAACTGGTATGCGTGGGCGAGGACGAGCGGGTGGTCGGCATCCACGTGGTCGGCAACGGTGCCGACGAAATGACCCAGGGCTTTGCCGTGGCGGTCAAGATGGGCGCGCGCAAGCGCGACCTCGACGACACCGTCGCCATCCACCCAACCGCCAGCGAAGAGCTGGTCCTGATGAGGTGAACATGAGTCTTCGCGATTTCGGCGGCCACACGCCGCAACTTGGCGCGCGTGCCTGGGTGGACCCGGCGGCGGTGGTGATCGGTCAGGTCGAGCTGGACGAGGACGTATCGGTCTGGCCGTGTTCGGTGCTGCGCGGTGATGTGAACCGCATCCGCATCGGTGCGCGCACCAACATCCAGGACGGCTCCATCCTGCACGTGAACCAGCCGACGCCGGACAAGCCGGCTGGCGACCCACTGACCATCGGCGCCGACGTGACGGTCGGCCACCAGGTGATCCTGCACGGCTGCACCATCGAGGACCGCTGCCTGGTCGGCATGGGTTCGCTGGTGATGGACGGCGCGGTGCTGCGCAGCGGCGTGCTGCTGGCTGCCGGCTCGCTGGTGTCACCCGGCAAGGAACTGCACGGCGGCTGGCTGTGGGCCGGGCGACCGGCCAAGCCGGTGCGCGAACTGCGGCCCGAGGAACTCGAGTTCTTCGAACACTCGGCGGGGCATTACGCCGAGCTGAAGGACGCCTACCGCGCCGGTGGCTGAGGCCGCGCCTCAGGCAGCCGGCGTACCGCCCGCGGCCTCGGCGCCCTGCACCTGGCGCTCCCGCTCCTCGATGCTGACGTGGCGCACGTCCTTGCCCTGCACGAGGTAGATGACGTACTCGGCGATGTTCTTGGAATGATCGCCGATGCGCTCGAGCGCCCGCGCCGCCCACACCAGGTTCAGCGCCCAGGTGATGGTGCGCGGATCTTCCATCATGTAGGTGACCAGCTGGCGCAAGACCGCCTCGTACTCCTGGTCGACCGCCAGATCCTCGCGCTCGACTTCAAGCGCCGCGGTGACGTCCATGCGCGCGAACGCGTCGAGCGCCTTGTTGAGCAGCCGGCGCGCCAGCTCGCCCATGTGCCGCATCGGCGG
>DQBD01000082.1 GCA_003526065.1 Gammaproteobacteria bacterium
GCCACGGCCTGCTTGGACAGGTCGTCGTAGATGATCAGCGCATCCTGACCACGGTCGCGGAAGTACTCGCCCATGGTGCAGCCGGAGTAGGCCGACACGTACTGCATGGCCGCCGACTCGGAGGCCGATGCCGCCACGACGATGGTGTAGTCCATGGCGCCGTGCTGCTCGAGCGCCCGCACCACGTTCTTGATCGACGACGCCTTCTGGCCGATGGCGACGTAGACGCAGGTCATGTTCTGACCTTTCTGGTTGATGATCGTGTCGATCGCCACCGCGGTCTTGCCGGTCTGGCGATCGCCGATGATCAACTCGCGCTGGCCGCGACCGATCGGCACCATCGAGTCGATGGCCTTCAGACCGGTCTGCACCGGCTGGTCCACCGATTTACGGGCGATCACGCCCGGCGCCACCTTCTCGATGACGTCCGTCATCTTGGCATTGATCGGACCCTTGCCGTCGATGGGCTGGCCCAGCGCGTTGACGACGCGGCCGACCAGTTCCGGGCCGACCGGCACCTCCAGGATGCGCCCGGTGCACTTGACCGTGTCGCCCTCGGAAATGTGCTCGTACTCGCCGAGGATCACCGCACCGACCGAGTCGCGCTCCAGGTTCAGCGCCAGACCATAGGTCGGCAGGCCGGCCGCGGTGGGCGGGAACTCCAGCATTTCGCCGGCCATGGCGCCGGACAGGCCGTGCACGCGCACGATGCCGTCGGTGACCGATACCACGGTGCCCTGGTTGACGATGTCGGCCGACGCGCCAAGGCCCTCGATGCGGCTCTTGATCAGATCGGAAATTTCAGCAGGATTCAGTTGCATTGCATGCTCCAGAGATGCCACGCGGGGCGGCCGGGATCAGGCCGTCAGGGCTGTTCTCATCTGTTCCAAACGGGACCGCACCGAGGCGTCGAGCACCTGGTCGCCCACCACCACCCGCACGCCACCGATCAGGTCACGGTCGACCACCGGCCGCGCTTCGAGCGTACGACCGAAGCGCGCGGACAGCGTCTGCTCGATCTGCTGCAGCTGCTCGGACGACAGCTCGAACGCACTGTAGACGGTGGCCCGCGCCACTCCGGCGCGCTCGTCCACCAGCGCCTGAAACTGCCGCGCGATCTCGCCCATCGCCGCCAGGCGGTCGTTCTCGACCACGGTCTGCAGCAGGCCTTGCAGCACTGGGGATACGTCGCCGGGCAACGCCGCGAGCACCACTTGCGTGACCTGCTCGACCGACACCTTCGGATTGTCGGCAAAGGCGCGCAGCTGCGTGTCGGCCGTCACCTGTGCCAACTGCTGCAGGGAAACGACCAGCTCCGCGGCCTGTGCCGGGTCGACCGTGCGGAACAGCGCCTCGGCGTAAGGACGCGCTACGGTGGCAAGCTCGGCCATGACTTACAGCTCGGCCTGCAGCTGCGCCAACAGGGTCGCATGCGCGTTGGCATCGACCTCGCGACGCAGGATCTGCTCGGCGCCACGCACCGCCAGATCGGCGACCTGGCCACGCAGCGCCTCACGCGCCTTGACCAGCTCCTGCTGCGCCTCGGCACGGGCGGCGGCGACGATCTTGCCGCCTTCTTCGGCGGCGCGCGCCTTGGCCTCTTCGATCATCGACTGCGCCAGCCGCTCGGCGTCGGCCAGCCGCTGGGCCGCGTCGGCCCGCGCCGCAGACAGCTGCTCCTCGACGCGACGGTTGGCGGTAGCCAGCTCCAAGCGGGCGCGCTCGGCTGCCGACAATCCGTCGGCGATCTTCTGCGTACGCTCGTCGATGGCCTTGGTGATCGGCGGCCACACAAACCGCATGGTGAACCACACCAGGACCGCGAAGACGATCGCTTGCAGGAACAGGGTTGCGTTGATATTCACAACTCGATCCTTGCGCTCGTGAATGAAGTCAAGACGACGGAATCAGGCAGCGAGCTGAAACGGATTGGCGAACGCGAACAGCAGCGCAATGGCGACACCGATCAGGAACGCCGCATCGATCAGGCCGGCCAGAATGAACATCTTGGTCTGCAGCTCGTTCATCAGCTCGGGCTGACGGGCCGACGATTCGAGGTACTTGCCGCCCATCAAGGCGATACCCAGCGAGGCGCCGACAGCACCAAGACCGACGATCAGACCGCAAGCAAGCGCGACGAGGCCGAGGACATTTTCCATGGTTGCTCCTTCAGGAGAGTCTGCGTGGTGGAACGAAACTAAATAACCGGTCAGTGCGCTTCGTGCGCCTGACCGACGTAGATCAGCGTCAGCATCATGAAGATGAATGCCTGCAGCGTGATCACCAGAATGTGGAACAGGGCCCAGATGGTCCCGGCCACAACATGCCCAACGCCCAGCCAAAAGCCGCCGGACAAGGGGTTCATTTGCCATGCCCAGGCGCCGCCCATGAGGGCGATGAGCATGAACACGAGCTCGCCGGCGAACATGTTGCCGAACAGCCGCATGCCGTGCGACAGCGTTTTCGCCGCGAACTCGATCATCTGCATCAGGAAATTGACCGGGTACAGCAACGGATGGCTGCCGAACGGCGCCGTGAACAACTCGTGCACCCAGCCGCCAGCCCCCTTGATCTTGAGGTTGTAGTAGATGCACACCAGCAACACCGAGCCGGACAGGCCCAGCGTGGTCGACAGGTCGGCCGTGGGCACCACGCGCAGGTAAGCGTGATGCGGATCATGCCCCGCCGCCGCGTACACCTCCGTCCAGACCCACGGCA
Organism: Gammaproteobacteria bacterium; assembly: GCA_003526065.1. The sequence goes on from DQBD01000082.1 coordinate 2,719, forward strand.
GCAGGTCCACCGGCAGCAGGTCCATGGCGTTCATCAGGAAGATCCAGATAAACACCGTCAACGCCAGCGGCCCGACGACGCGCCGGCTGCGCGCGTCATGGATCACCGCCTTGGCCTGGCCATCCACCAGGTCGACGAGCATTTCCAGCGCGCCCTGGAAGCGGCCCGGCACACCCGCCGTGGCGCCACGCGCCGCCAGCCACATCACCAGGCACGCCGCGGCACCCAGGATGGCCGACAACACCACCGAGTCGATATTGACGACCGAGAAATCAACCAGCGATTCCTGCAGCCCGGAACTCAGGTGCTGCAAGTGGTGGACGATGTACTCGCCCGCGGTCGGTGCATGGCTTTCAGCTGCCATAGGTTTGGTAAGCCTCTGCTCGCTTCTCTGATCTATTCCAACGGCCACGCCACAACAGCGCCAGCCAGTAAACCTTGAGGCACGCCACCAGGGCGAGCAACAAAGCCGGCCAGCTCAGCGCCGCAACGACCCGCGGCGCCAACGCCAGCAACAAAACCGTCAGCGCGAGCTTGACCACCTCCCACACCAACACACGCACCACGCCGAACGACGGCGAAGCGCCTTCCGGCAGCGGACGCCCGATGCCGTACGCCATCAGGGCAGACGGGAGCACCACGGCACCCGCGCCGTACAGGACCGACCAGGCCACCCCGGTGCGCCCGAACACGGCCAGCGCCAGCAAGGCCAGCAGCGCGCCAACCGCCGCTTGCGCCAGCACGATGCGCCCCGGCCCAGGCATGGGCTGAGCGTCACGCAACGCCTGCGCCTGCTCAGCCGTCAGCGGCGGCCCAAACTCTTCGGCCGCCTGCGCTGCCTCGTCATCCGCCCACGCGGCACTGTTGGAACGTTCGGACATGGCTGGACTGCATCCGGCCACAGACTGACCCAACCAGACACGCCCGAGGGCGCGATGGTGATCCAGCGACCAGCGCTTGCTGGAGTCAAAAAACGGCCGGCATTATAGGCGCCGCGCCGCCCTCAAACAAGGCGCCCGGGGATGTCGACGTTCGGCCTCCGGATAACATCGAAAGTAGGAGGTCTCGCATGAGCATTTCTATCTGGCACGTCGTGATCGGCTTTTTCTTCAGTAACGGCCTGCCACACTTCATCGCCGGCGTTGCCGGCAAGCGGTTTCGCTCGCCGCTGGGTGCGAATTCGTCGGCGCGTGTCAATCTGGTGTGGGGCTTGATCAATTTTGTGCTCGGCACCGCACTGGTGCTGTGGCGTTCACCGACCCCCGATTGGCTGGGCTTTCTGGTCGCCTACTGGCTTATCGTTGCCATGTTCGGGTTTGGCATCAACCACTTCAAGGGCGAGGACTTCTGACACGACGACGCGTTAGCAGGCCGTTCACGGAGCCGCCGGCCGTCGGTGCCGGCGGCCCGTCCGGGTCAGCGACCCGGCGGCACGGGCGGGCGGTGGCTGTCGGCGGATGCACCCTCATCCGCTTCCGGGGGCTCGAGCAGATCGTCGAGCCGTGGCGTAAATGACGCGGCCGTGTGCGGCGGCACCACGAATACCCAGTCCGCCAATTCCTCGTTGAGCTGCTCGGCGCGCGGCGCCACCGCCTGGCGCTGGTCGGCGCTTGCATCGGCGACCACCGTCGCCGCCAGGCGCACGTGCGGCACACCGCCCAGCTGCAGCACGCTGGCCGTGACGCTGAGGCCGTCGAAGGTATCGAACGTCACCTGCACCGCATCGCTCCAGTCACCGGCCACCTCGTCCGGTTTGAACACGTTCTGCAGTGGCAGGTTCTGCAACCCATAGGCGACCCCCCCGACACCCGAGGCGCGCGGCTGACGACCGTCGGGCACCGCCTGCAGCGTGAAATCCTCACCCGCCGCGTCGCGCGTGATCAGCAGCGCTGGCTCCTGCGCCCGCGCCACCCGGACCTGGCGCACCTGGTCCTGCGGCAGGTTCACAACCTCTTCGCGAAGCCACAGCGAAGGCGTTCGCTGCACGTCGGCCTTGCCCTCTGCCAACCAGGTCTGGTTCTCATCCGGCACGCGCAGGTACACCTGGCGCGGCCCCTGGCCGGCAGCCGCGCGGGGCTTGCCCAGCAGCACCTGCGCCAACACACCGTCGTTCTCGCCCAAGACGCGAACCAGCACACCGCGCCCCGTCGACGCATCCGGCAGGTTCAGATCGAGGGCCGCATGCCGCTGGGGGTCCGCGGTGCGCGGCTCGATCAAGGTCAGGCCGGCCAGGTCCTCGAGCAGCACCCGAACCTTGCTGGGCGAAGCGGGAAAGTCGTGCTTCTCCGCCACCCGCCAGTGCGCGTCCTTGCCGTGCAGCGTGACCCGGCCGGCGGCAGACACAATCTCGATACGGCGCACGCCCGCCGCCTGCGCGGGCAACTGCGGGAACAACGGCGCGTCGCGGGCGACGAGGCGTCCGCGTTCGCTGGCATCGCGCACCGCCCATACGGCCAGCAGCACCAGCGCAAGGGTGGCGCCAGCCAGAATCCATCTACTGCGTGACATGGCTATCTCCACGACGACCGCGGCCACGCGTCAGCAGCACCAACGCGGCGGCGAACGCGATCAGCAGCGGCACAAGGCCAATGTTGATGAATTTCAGGCGCGCCTCGAGCCGGTCGATGTCCTGCCGCAACTGGTGACGCACCTCGCGCAACTCGCGGCGCAGACGCACGCGCTCGTCCTGGAAGCGAGCGACCTCGCGCTGCTGCTCGGCACTCAGCAGGGGCCCGCCGTCGTCGGCGCGGTTGGCCTGCAGTTGCGCCAGCTTCTGCTCGGTCTGCTGCAACTGGGCCTGCAAGCGTTGCTCGGCCGCCCGGAACTCCTCCTGCGCGGCGCGGTTCATGGCCTGCACCACGGTGAACGGCCGGGCATAGGTGCCCTGCGAGCGCACGCTGATGAGGTCGTCACTGCCGGTCAGGTTGTCCACCATGTTGATGAACAGCGCGCCGTTGTCCGCAAACGGCTCGACCATGCGCGTGCCGCGAAACTCGGAGACACGGGCCCAAAAGCGGTCGTAGATGAAGTCGGCGTCAGCCACCAGAATCAGGTTGGCCGGCGTCGCCGATTCGGCGAGGACCGTCTGCGGCGCCTCCGCGTCTTCCGGCACGCCCTCTGGAAAGGCCGTTTTGAGTGTCCCCTGTACGCGGGCGGCCAGCGCGTAGACGTCCCCGGACGGCGTGAACTCGCGCAGCAATGCGGCCGGGTCCGGCTTGTCCAGGCCCTCGGTGACGAACAGCATGGACTGCGCGCTCGAGGAAATCAGCGGCGTGAACTCGGTGTCGGCATCGGGCAGTGCCGCCAGCGCGCCGACGGTGTTCATGTACATCTGGCTCAGGCGGCCGGTCACCAGGTCATCCGCGTTGAAGTGCGGCGCCTGAAGGTCCAGCCACAGCAAGTATTCCTGTGGCGGTGCGTCGTCGCGGAACGACACCAGCCGGGCCGCCTCGCGGTCCCCGACCACCCCTCCGGCCATCTGCACGCCCCAGGCGGCCAACAACGGCCCCAGGTCGGAGCCGGTCTTGGGCAGCGTCATGGTCGGCATGACGGGGTCACGCGGTGGCGCCTCGATGTCGCTGTACGGGTCCAGCAGCGCCAGTACGCGCCCGCTGCGCAGGGCGTACTGGTCGATGGCGAACTGCGTGGCCGGCGACAGTTCTTTTGGATGAATCAGGATCAAAAGGTCGACGTCGTCGGGAATGGTCTTCTCGAAGGTCGACAGCACGCGCACTTCGAACAGCTCGCGCAGCTGCTCGATCACCGCCCACGGCGGTTGCTGCTGGCGCGTCATCGGCGCCAGCGAGCCGTTGACCGGCAACGAACTCATCACCGCCACCACCGGCCGACCGGGCGCGTTGAGCTTGTAGATCATGCGCGTCAGGTCGTACTCGAGCGTGTCCTCGGCGCTCGGCGACAGGAAGGGGATGACCTCCTCGCCGTCGGTGCTGTTGGTACCGGCAATGCCGAAGTACGCGTTCTCGCCACCGGCCCCACCCAGCGGCAGGCCACGCAGACCAAACTGCACCGCCCTGTCTTCGGCGTCCGAGAATGGCTCGGGGTCGATCACACGCACCGTCAGCTTGCCGTCGGAGCGTTGCGTGTACTCACGCAGCAGCGCCTTCACGCGCGTCGCATAGGCCTGCATCTGCGGCACATCGCGCAGTGCCTGGTCCGAGAAAAAGAGGTTCAGGGTGATCGGCTCGTCCAGTTTCTCCAGAACGGCCTGTGAGCCTTCACTGAGGGTGTACAGCTGGTTCTGCGTCATGTCCAGCCGCCAGCCGCCGAACACCGTGACGGCCAGTATGTTGACTGCCAGCAGCAGTACCACGGCCAGCACCAGGCTGCCGGTGGAAAGGATTCCGCGTCGCATGCTTTCTCTCCTGCTGGCCGCTCAGCCGGCGGCCTTCTTGGCTTCCACCAGCACCGTGTTGGCGTACAGCCACACGCCGATCATGCTGGCGAAGTAGACGATGTCCGGCAACTCGATGACGCCCGCCTGAATAGCCTCGAAATGGCGCAGGAAACTCAACGAGGCCACTGCCTGCGTCAGCCAGGCCGGCGCCCAGGCGGCGAAGAAATCGAGCACGATCGGCAGGCCGCTGACGATGAAAAGGAAACTCACCACCACCGTCAGCACGAAGGCGATCACCTGATTCTTGGTCAGTACCGACAGACAGGCGCCGATGGCCAGGTAAGCGCCCGCCATCAGCAGGCTGCCCAGATAGCCGGCCACGATCGCGCCGTGATCCGGGTCTCCCAGGTAACTGACGGTGATCCAGATCGGAAACGTCAGCGCCAACGCCACCGCCGTGAACAACCAGGCAGCCAGGAATTTGCCGACCACGGCCTGACCGGTGGTGAGCGGCAGTGTCATCAACAGTTCCAGCGTGCCGGTCTTGCGCTCCTCGGCCCACAGGCGCATCGCCACCGGTGGAATGAGCACCAGGTACAGGTAGGGGTGGAACTGGAAAAAGGGCAGCAGGTCAGCCTGCCCCCGCGCAAAGAACTGACCCAGGTAAAACGTGAAAATCCCGTTCATGAACAGGAAGATCACGATAAACACGTAGGCCAGCGGCGTGAGGAAATACGCGGCCAGCTCGCGCCGCATCACAGTCAACATGGCATTCATGAGCGGGTCTCCCGGCCGGCCACGGCATGGGTCAGGTTCCGGAACACGTCGTCCAAACGACCGGCTTCCACGTACAACTCTTCGGCTTGCAGGCCAGCGCCGCTGAGCGCGTCGCCGACCGCCGCCAGGATGCTGCGGCCATGGCTGGCCAGCAGGCGCAGGCGATCACCCGCCTCATCCAGCACCTCCACACGCGCCACACCGGGCACGGCAGCCAGCCGCTCGCGCAGGTCCGGCGGTCCGTCCCGCACCACCAGCACCACGGCGTTGTGATACTCGGAGCGACTGGCCAGCTCGGCCGGCCGGCCGTCGGCCAGCAGCCGACCGCCGGCGATGATCACGGCGCGACTGCAGATGGCCTCGACCTCTTCGAGAATGTGGGTGGAAATGATGATGGCCTTGTCCGCGGCGATGTCGCGGATCAGTTCGCGCACCTCGTGCTTCTGGTTCGGGTCCAGGCCGTCGGTCGGCTCGTCCAGGATCAGCACCGGCGGGTCGTGAAGGATGGCCTGCGCCAATCCGACACGACGCTTGAAACCCTTGGACAGGGTATCGATCGCCTGGTCCAGCACGCCGCGCAGCGCCATGCGGTCCACCACGGCATCGATGCGTCGATGCCGCTCGGCCGGCTCCAGCCCACGTACGCTGGCAATGAAATCCAGAAACCGCCGCGGCGTCATGTCGCCGTACAGCGGCGCACCCTCCGGCAGGTAGCCGATGGCCGCCTTGATGGCCAGCGGCTGCTGCGACAGCGCCATGCCGCACACCTCGACCTCGCCGGATGTCGGCTCCAGATACCCCGTGATCATCTTCATGGTGGTGGACTTGCCGGCGCCGTTTGGCCCCAGAAAACCCACCACCTCGCCGCTGCCGACGCTGAACGACAGGTCGTCCACCGCCCGCAAGCCACCGAAATCCTTGGTCAGCTGTCTGACCGTGATGCCTGGCTGCATGCGCCCCCCTCTGACACAAATTCTGTCCACCGCCGGTCGCGGCAGGCCAAAAGGCCCGGCATTCTAGCCACAAGGTGGCGCCCGGGTCCGCTACCATTCGGCGCGGTTCGACCATTCCCCGCACGGCAAGTTCATGAACGACGCCTACATTGCCGCCGTTGTGCAGATGACCTCGCGCGCCGAGGTGGCGGCCAATTTGGCGCAGGCCGCCGCCCTGATCGCCGCCGCCGCGGGCGCCGGCGCGCGCCTGGTGGCCTTGCCTGAGAACTTTTCGTTCCTCGGACGCCGCGAGCAGGACAAGCTCACCGTGGCCGAAACCGATGGCGACGGACCGCTTCAGGACTTTCTGGCCAACGCCGCGCATCGACACGGCATTCATCTGGTTGGCGGCACGATTCCGCTGCGCGGCGGCGACCCCAGACGGGTACGCGCCGCCTGCTTGCTGTATGGCCCCGACGGACAACGTCTGGCACGCTACGACAAAATGCACCTGTTCGATGTGAGCGTGGCCGGCGGCCACGAGCACTATCACGAATCAGCCAGCATCGAGCCCGGCGACGAGCCGATGGTGGTGGAAACGGCGCTCGGCCGGTTGGGGCTGGCCGTCTGTTACGACCTGCGCTTTCCCGAACTGTTTCGAACGCTACAGGCGCAGGGCGCGGACGTGCTGGCGGTACCGTCAGCGTTCACCGAAAGTACGGGCGCGGCGCACTGGCACCTGCTGTGCCGCACCCGGGCGGTGGAGAACCTGTGCTATCTGCTGGCGCCCGGGCAGGGCGGCCAACACGACAACGGTCGACGCACCTACGGCCACAGCCTGATTGCCTCGCCATGGGCAGACGTGCTGGCCGAATGCGCCGATGCCGAACCGGGCATCGCCTACGCCCGCGTCGACACCGCCTCGCTGCAGGACATCCGCGCCCGTTTCCCAGCCCTGACACACCGCCGCTTGTAGGCCCGCCGCCGCCGCGGCATGGCAGGACACGGCATTATCGACGCCATTGACGTCCGATTCGCGGCCGTTCTGGACAATTCGCCGTCGCTGGCCAACAATTCCGCCATTAACCGACACACTCACACTCATCCCGCGCATGGCCAAACTTCTATTGCTCCACGGCCCCAATCTGAACCTGCTCGGGGGACGTGAGCCGGCCGTCTACGGCCATGACACGCTGGCCGAGATCAACGCCCGCGCCGACGCCCAGGTGGCGGCTGCCGGCCACCAGCTGCAATGCCGGCAGAGCAACGCCGAGCACCAGCTGATCGACTGGGTGCAGGCCGCGCCCGGCGAAGGCGTCGCCTTTATCGTCATCAATCCCGGCGGCTACACGCACACCAGCGTGGCGCTGCGCGATGCGCTGGCGGCCGTGGCGCTGCCATTCATCGAGGTACACCTGTCCAACGTCGCGGCACGCGAGCCGTTTCGTCGACATTCGTATTTTTCCGATCTGGCCCTGGGCACCATTACGGGCCTGGGCGCCATCGGCTATGAACTGGCGCTGACGGCGGCCCTGCGCCACCTCGGCGCCCGCCCCTGAAAAGCACCCCCCAAGGACTGCAATGGATATCCGAAAAATCAAGAAGCTCATGGAGCTGGTCGAACAATCGGGCATCAACGAGCTCGAAGTGCGTGAAGGAGAGGAGTCCATCCGCCTGAGCAAGGCCACGGCCGGCGTGGT
>DQBD01000119.1 GCA_003526065.1 Gammaproteobacteria bacterium
AGCTGGTGCCCGGCGCGGCCGTGCGGCTGCAGGGCAGCCCGGGCGGTGTGGGCGACGGGCGGTGGGTGATCGAGCGCGCCGTGCATCGGTATCGACCCACCGGTTACCTGGCCTGGCTCGACACGGTGGCGGCATGAGCAGCGCCCTGTACGAAACGCTGCGGGCCATGATCCGTGAGGAACTGGGGCTGCTGCGCGTCAGCGAACTGGGCCTGGTGCAGGCGGTCGGGCCGGCCGACCCGGACAACTACTCCGCCACCGTGGCGCTGCGCGACTCGGGACTGGTGCTGGACGCGGTGCCGCTGCTGGCGCCCAGCAAGGGAGTGGCCTGTGTGCCGGACGTGGGTGATCTGGTGCTGGTCGGGTTCGTCGGCGGCGACCTGAACCGCCCGGTGGTGCTCGGCAGCCTCTACAACGACGAGGACCGGCCGCCGGCCAACGACCGCGGGCAGTTCGTCATCCACCTGCCGGCCGGCGCGGACGCCGGCCGTGCGGTGCGCCTCGAGCTGAACGAGGACGGCCCGCCGCGCGCGGTGCTGACGGTCGGCGACGCCTGCACCGTCACCGTACAGGACGACGACCCGGTCCTTGCCGTGGACGTGGGCGGCCAGGCGACGGTCGAGATCAGCAGTGCCGGCCACGTGTCGCTGCAGGGCAGCGGCAACCTCACGCTCAAGGGCTCGGGCAATGTGACGCTGGAGGCCGGCGGCACGCTCGCGCTCAAGGGCGCCGTCATCAACCTCAACTAGGGCAACACCATGGGCATGCCAGCGGCCAAGCAGGGTGACCGGGTAGTGGCCACCGATATCCACATTCAGATGGTGCCGAGTCCGGGTGGGCCGGTACCGACGCCGGTGCCGGGGCCGTTCAGCGGTGTGCTGGAGGGTGGGCTGTCGACGGACGTGAACATCGAGGGCAAGCCCGCTGCCGTCATCGGGTCCACCGCCAGCAACACGCCGGCGCACGTGCCGGCCGCCGGACCGTTCCAGAAGCCGCCGTCGAACCGCGCCACGGTGATCGCCGGTTCGGCCACGGTGCTGATCAACGGCAAGCCGGCCGCCCGTCAGGGCGACACGGCGCTTACCTGCAACGACCCGGCCGACCTGCCGGCGGGCACGGTGCTGGCAGCCAGCACCGTGATGGTGGGCTGAGGCCATGCCGGTGCAGCAAAAACCCGTCGCCCACCTGCTGCGCGACATCGCGCTGCAGGCCGTTCACCGCGAACTGCGGGCGCATTACCGGCCGTCGGAGGCGCTCGGTGCCGGTCCCGGCGGGCACGGCCGGCAGTGGGATTTCGTGCTGCGTGACGGGCTCGACAACCTGGCTCAGGCGGTGATCGCCCGCGTGCTGACACCACGCGGCGAACTGGCGGCACTGGGCCATCCGGACTACGGCTCGCGCGTGCCGGAGCTGATCGGCGCCGGCAACACCGCCAGCAGCCGCGCGCTGCTGCGCCTGCACCTGCTCGACGCGCTGGCGCGCGAGCCGCGCATCGCCGAGGTCAAGGCGCTCGACATCGGCCCTGCCGTTGGCCGTCGCGACAGCGTTCAGGTGCGCCTGGAAGTGCTGCCGGTACAGGCCAGCGCGACGCTGGTGATCGGCCCGTTCACGCTCGACCTCGGCCCCTGAGGCCGGCAAGGACAAGGCCATGAGCTTTCGCAGAAAAACCTACCCGGAAGTCTCCGAGCAGCTGCTGACCACCGTGCTGGGTGGCGTGGCCGGCGAGTTGCATCCGTATCCGCCGCCCGGGGGGCGCGGCCCGGCCCGTTATCCGCTGCGCGCCGGGCCCGTGGCGCAGATCACCTCGGTGTACGGCCTGGTGCACGGTGTGTCACAGACCTTCGAGCGGGACAGCGATTACGTGCTGTCGGCCGACAGCACGGCGCTCGAGTGGAAGGACGGCACGCGCCCGGACCCCGGCAGCGTGTTCGAGGTCAATTACCTGCGCGCCGGCGCCAATGCCCGCGTCAACGATCTGTATCCGGGATCGGTGGTCCGTACGCTGCTCGAGGCGGTGGCGCTGGAGACCGCCGGCCTGTACGCGCAGATGCAGGCGGTCTACGACGCCGGTTTCCTGGCCACCGCCAGCGGCAGCGCGCTCGACCACGTGGTGTCGCTGCTCGGCATCAGCCGGGTGCGCGCCGGGCGCAACGCCGCCACCCTGGAATTCCATCGCCTGGCCAACGCGCGCGGCGAGATTGCCGTTGTCGCCGGTACCCGCGTGCTGACCGCGGACGGCGCCATCGAGTACGAAACCCTCGATGAACTGCGCCTGGCCGATGGTCAGCCCTCCGGACGGGTGGCAGCGCGTGATCTGGTGGCCGACAACGACGGCGTGCCGGCCGGCAGTCTGACGCTGCTGGCCCGGCCCATCGTCGGCATCGAGCGGGTCGCCAACCCGGCGCCGAGCAGCCGGCTGGATCAGGACGAGACCGATGCCGAGCTTCGCATCCGAGCCCGCAGCTTCCTGGCCGGCGCCGAGCGCGGTACGCCGGGGGCCATCAGCAACGCCATCGCCCGCCAGGGGTTGCGCGGTGAGGTGAGCGAGCCCGCGCCGGGCCGGATCGAAGTGCTGATCCACGACGCGGACCTCACGCCGGAACGCAAGGCCCGCCTTGAGTTCGAGATCGACGCGGCGCGCCCGGCCGGGGTCGAAAGGCAGGTCGTCTACGGTCCGGCGCCGCTGTCGGTGGACCTCGAAGTGCGCCTGAGCACGGCGCCGGGGCTGATCGAAACCGACCTGCAGCGCGTGCATGCCGACGTGCGGGCCGGCATCGAGGACTATTTCGCCCGCCTGCCGCTGAAGTCGGACGGCAGCCTGGCCAAGCTCACCGGCCTGGCGCTGGGCGTGCCCGGGACGGATGACCTCCGCTTCGTCGCCGCCACCGCCGGCGGCGCCGATGTGCTGGATGTCGCCGCCGGCAAGCTCGCGCTCAGCGGCCAGGTCACCCGTCTTGGCACGCTCACGCTGGTGGATCCGGCGCTGCCGGTGCAGCTGCACGTGACGGTGCGCTATCCGAACCCGGCCGACATTCCCGACCGTGCCGCCATCGAGGCCGCGCTCGAGCAGGCGGCGGTCTACCTGAACACGCTGACCACCGGACAACCGCCGGCAGCCGAGGCGCTGCGCACGCTCGGTTGGGCACGTCTGGCGCAGGCGGTGCCGCTGCCCGGCCTGCCGGTGGCCACGCTGGAGGCGGTCGACGCCGTGCCGGCCGGCGCGCCGCCGGACATCGGCCCCTATAC
>DQBD01000236.1:0-169 GCA_003526065.1 Gammaproteobacteria bacterium
TGCTCGACTGGATGCTGCCGGGACAAAGCGGCATCGAATTCGCGCGGGAGCTCAAGCGTGACCCCGGTACGCGCGACATCCCGGTCATCATGCTGACCGCGCGCACGCAGGAGGCCGACGTGGTCACGGGGCTCGACGCCGGTGCCGACGATTACATCACCAAGCCGTT
>DQBD01000236.1:438-6894 GCA_003526065.1 Gammaproteobacteria bacterium
TCGCCGCGTGAGCTGTTGGCGCGCATCAAGGCAGTGTTGCGGCGCGGCGCGCCGCACGCGGCCGGCGAAGAGCTGGTGGTGGATGGCCTGCGCCTGGATCCGGTCGGCCACCGGGTGCAGGCCGACGGGACCGAGCTGAAGGTCGGGCCGACCGAGTTTCGGCTGCTGCAGTTCCTGATGGCGCATCCGGACCGCGTCTACAGTCGCGGTCAGCTGATCGACCAGGTGTGGGGCCGCAACGTGTACATCGAGGAGCGCACCGTCGACGTGCACGTGCGTCGTTTGCGCGAGGCGCTGGCGCCGGCCGGTCGCGACCGGCTGATCCAGACCGTACGCGGCGCCGGCTACCGCCTGTCGGGCAAAGACTGAGTTGTGATTCGCGGCGCCGGCGAGGAGATCGCGCTCGGTGGTGGCCTGTTGGCAACGGGTGCGCTGGCGGGCGCCGTGGCCGGCACGGCTTCGGTCGGCGCCTGTGTGGGACTGGTGGCCTATCTGGCGTGGCATGTGCGCAATGTGCTGCGTCTGCGGGCCAGCCTGCAGGTCGACGCCGAGACGCCGGAATCGATCGGCCTGTGGGGCGAGCTGTTCGACCGTCTGTATCGGACCCGCCGCGAGGCGGCGGCCATGCGCCGTCGGCTGGGCCTGATCGTGCAGCGGTTCGAGGAATCCAGCGCGGCGCTGCCGGACGCCGCCGTGCTGCTGGCCGAGGACGGCCGCATCGACTGGTGCAACGAGGCGGCGCAGCGCCTGCTCGGCCTGCGCACCCCGCGCGACCTCGGTCAGCGCATTACCAACGTGGTGCGACACCCGGCTTTCGGAGCGTATTTCAGCGGCGTCGGCGACCCCGCCGAGGGTGTGGAGTTTCCCTCGCCGAGCGGTGACGAGGTGGTGCTGCAGGCGCAGGTGGTCAGCTTCGGTCAGGGGCGGCGTCTGCTGGTGGTGCGCGACATCACCAAGGTTCGGCTTCTGGAGCAGGTGCGGCGCGATTTCGTGGCCAACGCCTCGCACGAACTGCGCACGCCGCTGACCGTCATCTTCGGTTTCCTCGAAGCCCTGACCGTGGAGCCGGACAACGTGCCGCAGCGCTGGCACCGGCCGCTGGAGCTGATGACCCAGCAGACCGTGCGCATGCAGCGCATCATCGATGACATGCTCATGCTGGCGCGACTGGAGGGCGACACCAGCCGCGCCAGCAGCGGTGACGTCAACGTGCCGAACATGCTGCAGCTGATCCGCAGCGAGGCGCAGGCGCTCAGCGGTGCGCGCGCGCACCGCCTGGAACTGGACGTCGATGACGGCCTGTGGCTGCGCGGCAGCGAACTGGAGCTGCGCAGCGCCTTCTCCAACCTGGTCAGCAACGCCGTCCAGCACACACCCGACGGCAGCCTGATCCGCCTGCGCTGGCGAGCCACGCCGGACGGTGGCGCCCGGTTCGAAGTGCAGGACAACGGCGAGGGCATTGCCGCCGAGCACCTGCCGCGTCTGTCGGAACGGTTCTACCGGGTCGACGCCAGCCGTTCGCGGGCGCGCGGCGGCACCGGACTGGGTCTGGCCATCGTCAAGCATGCGCTGGCCCGCCACGGTGCCGAGCTGACCATCCACAGCGCGCCTGGCGAGGGCAGCCGCTTCGGCTGCGTGTTTACGGCCGACCTGGTATGCCGCCACGGTGGGGCGCAACGCAGCGCCGGCTGACGCTGTTCCGGCGCCCGCCGGTCGCTCGCCGTCACATTTCCTGTCGTCGTGTAACGAATGCGTCACATAACGCTGTGACACTGCGCCCCGTTTCGCCGGCCACGGGCCGGGTGGATCGCGTCCCGGGCCCGCTTCGGCCCGGTTTGGTTTGGCGGCCAGATGCCGCCCGCACAACGCAGGGAGATTCGCATGCGTTCACTGACAGCAGGCATTTGCGGCGGGCTGCTGCTCGCCGCCGCCCCGGCCTTTGCCGGCAACGTCGACCAGAAGCTGCTGGACATGCTGCTGGCCAACGGTTCCATCACCGCCGCCCAGCACGCCGAACTGAAGGCGGACCTGGCCAGCGAGCAGGCCGCCAGCGAGCAGGCCAGCTCCGAACAGGTGGCGGCACTGCAGGACAAGCTCGGCTGGGCCCTGAAGACCCAGCTCCAGGGGGACGTGCGCGTACGGTACGAGAACGTCGAGATCGAGGATCTGCCGGACACCAAGGACAAGGATCGCCAGCGTATCCGGGCCCGTCTGGGCGCCTATACCGAGATCAACCCGGAAGTGGACACCGGCATCCGCATTGCCTCGGGTAGCGACTCGGACGCCCGTTCCACCAACCAGAGCCTGGACGACTACTTCGAGAAGAAGCAGCTGTGGCTGGACCTGGCCTACATCGACTACCACCCGGAAGCGGTGGCCGGCCTGCACGTGATCGGCGGCAAGATGAAGCAGCCGTGGGAAGCGGTGGGCGACATCGTCTGGGACGGCGACATCAACCCGGAAGGCGCGGCGGTGACCTACAGCACCGACCTGGGCGGTGCCGAGCTGTTCGGTAGCGCCGGGTACTTCGTGCTCGAGGACAATGTCGACGGCGAGGGTGTGCAGTTCAAGCACGACGCACGCCTGTACTCGGGCCAGATCGGTACGCGTATCGCGGCGACCGACGACATCAACGTCCTGCTCGGCGGCAGCATTTACGCCTACGACAACGACGAGGACAGCATGTTCCTCGCCGTCAACGGCAACACCACCGACGAGTTCCGCCTGTACGAGGCCTTCGGTCAGGTCGACTTCGGCGGCCTGCCGCTGCCGCTGTCCCTGTACGGCCAGTACGTGAAGAACAGCGCCGCGCGTGGCGTGGATGCCGATCAGGACGAAGCCTGGCTGGTCGGTTTCATGACCAAGCTGGCCGGTGTCAAGCTGGACTACAACTACCGCGACGTGCAGCGCAACGGCGTGGTGGGTGGCTTCACCGATTCCGACTTCGCCAACGGCAAGGTCGGCGGTCGCGGTCACAAGGTCAAGGCGAAGTACGACATCAACAAGAACTTCGCCTTCGGGGTCACCTACTTCATGACCGAGTCGGATGTCGCCAGCGTCACCGACGACGCCAGCGTCGATACGCTGCAGGTGGACTTCGAGGCCAAGTTCTAAGCTGGCTGTCTCCCGAGCGTCATGCTCGTGGCGCATAGTGCGCCACGAGCTGGCGAAACGATGCTTCGCTCACAAGCCCAAGGAGTGCTCACGATGAAATACGTTTCCGATTCCCTGAAGGCCGCGGCCCGGGTGGCTGGCCTGGCGGGCGTAGTCGGCGCCGGCCTGCTGTCCAGCGCGCACGCGGCCGAGCTGATTCAGATCGACGGTTCCAGCACCGTGTATCCGATCACCGAAGCGGTGGCCGAGGAGTTCCAGTTGAAGTCCGGTGGCGACATCCGGGTGACGGTGGGCATTTCCGGTACCGGTGGTGGCTTCAAGCGCTTTTGCCGTGGCGAGACGGACATCTCGAACGCCTCGCGGCCGATCAAGGAAAGCGAGATGAAGCTGTGCGCCGAGGCCGGCATCAAGTTCTTCGAGCTGCCGGTGGCCTTTGACGGCCTGACCGTGGTGGTCAACAAGGAAAACGATTTCGTCGACTACCTGACCGTCGCCGAACTGAAGAAGATGTGGGAGCCGGCCGCGCAGGGCAAGGTGACCAACTGGAACCAGATCCGTTCCACCTTCCCCGACATGCCGCTGAAGCTGGCCGGTCCGGGTGCCGATTCCGGCACGTTCGACTACTTCACCGAGGCGGTGGTCGGTGAGTCCAAGGCTTCGCGTGGCGACTTCCAGGCGTCCGAGGACGACAACGTGGTGGTGCAGTTCGTGTCCCGCGACAAGGGCGCGCTGGGCTATTTCGGCCTGGCCTACTACGAAGAGAACAAGGACAAGCTGAAGGCGGTGCCGATCAAGGCCGACGCCGAGGCCGAGGCGATCATGCCGTCGGTCAAGACGGTCAACAACGGCACCTACACGCCGCTGTCGCGCCCGATCTTCATCTACGTCAAGGACGCCTCGGTCAAGCGTCCGGCGGTGCGTGATTTCGTCGACTTCTACCTGACCGAAGGCGGCGAGCTGGCCAAGGAAGTCGGCTACGTCGACCTGCCGGCCGATGCCTACGAGCTGGCCCGTGACAACGTCAAAAACGGCAAGCTCGGTACCGGTTTCGGTGGCGAGGCCGAGGTTGGCCTGTCGGTGCAAGAGCTGCTCCAGCGCGAAGGCCGGCTCTAAGGACTAGGAACGAACGCGGGACCAGGGCGCGTCCACGTGGTGGCTGACCGCCACGCGGGCGCGCCCTGGTGACGTATGTCGGTGCCGCATTGTTGAGACGCATTGCCCAGTCGGTCGCCACGATCAGGTAAAGTTTGCCGCCCCCGGTCTACCGCCATGTCCTCAGTGTCCTCCCAAGTGATTACCGCCGAAGCGACCCCCGAGCCGCAGGCAAACCGCTTTGAACGCCACGCATGGCGCCATTGGGGCGAGCGCCTGATAGAAGCCGTACTGTTTCTGGCCGCCTTCTCCGCCGTGGCGGTGACGGTGGCCATCGTCGCCATTCTGGTGACCGAATCGCTGGCATTTTTCGAGCATGTGCCACTGTCGGAATTTCTGACCGACACGCAGTGGACGATCATGTTCGCCGACAAGCATTACGGCGTGCTGCCGTTGCTCGCCGGCACGCTGACGACGACCGGCGTGGCGCTGTCCCTGGCGGTGCCGGTGGGCACCGTGTCGGCGATTTATCTGTCCGAGTTCGCGGGGCATCGGACGCGTGAAATCGTCAAGCCGACGCTCGAGTTGCTGGCCGGTATTCCGACCGTGGTGTTCGGGTACTTTGCGCTGCTGATGGTGACGCCGGCGCTCCAATACTTCATGCCGGACCTGCCGGGCTTCAACATGCTCGGAGCGGGCCTGGTGATGGGGGTCATGATCATTCCGTACGTGAGTTCGGTGGCCGAGGACGCCATGCGCGCCGTGCCCATGCACATGCGGGAAGGCTCCTACGCCATGGGCGCCACCCGGCTGCAAACGGCGATCAAGGTCGTCATGCCGGCGGCAACATCGGGCATCGTCGCGGCCTACATCCTGGGCATCTCGCGGGCCATCGGCGAGACCATGGTGGTCGCGGTGGCCGCCGGCCAGCAGCCGAACTTCACGTTCGATCCGCGCGAGTCCGGTGCCACGATCACCGCCTTCATCGTGCAGGTTGCGCTCGGGGATCTCCCGCACGGCAGCCTGGAGTATCAAAGTATCTTCGCTGTCGGCCTGGTGCTGGTCCTGATGACGCTGTTCTTCAACGTCGTCGGCCATCTGGTGCGCAAGCGTTTCCGTGAGGCCTACTGATGGCTTACGACGCTCAGACCGTGCGACGCCTGGTGGCGCGCGGTAAACATTGGGACAAGGTGTTCGTCATCATCGGCCTGTTGAGCCTGATGGTCGGCGTGCTGACCCTGGCGGTGCTGCTGGCGGGGCTGATCCACGACGGCGCCGGGCGCCTGAACCTGGATTTCTTCAGCAACTTTCCGTCGCGTCGCGCCGAGCGGGCCGGCATCCTCAGCGCGCTGGTGGGCTCCAGCCTGGTCATGCTGGTGACCGCGCTGGCGGCGATCCCGCTCGGGATTGCCGCGGGTGTCTACCTGGAGGAGTACGCGCGCAAGAACTGGCTGACGGAGATCATCGAGATCAACGTCACCAACCTCGCCGGCGTACCGTCGATCATCTACGGCCTGCTGGCGTTGGGGCTGTTTGTGTATGCCTTCGACTTCGGGCAGAGCATCCTGTCGGCCGGCCTGACCCTGGCGCTGCTGATCCTGCCGGTGATCATCGTCGCCACGCGCGAGGCCATTCGGGCCATTCCCGGCACCATCCGCGAGGGTGCCTACGCGCTGGGCGCCACGCGCTGGCAAACGGTGCGCGACCATGTGGTGCCCTACTCCACCGGTGGCATCCTGACCGGCGTGATCATCGGTCTGGCACGCGCCATCGGCGAGACGGCGCCGGTGATCACCATCGGTGCGTTGACGTTCATCGCCTTCCTGCCGGAGGCGCCCGTGGGCGGCGAGTTCCCGTTTATCTCCTTTGAGTGGTTGAGCTCGCCGTTCACGGTCATGCCGATTCAGATGTTCAACTGGTTATCGCGCCCGCAGGCGGCCTTCCAGGAGAACGCCGCCGCCGCCGGTATGGTGCTGGTGGTGCTGACGCTGCTGATGAACGCCCTGGCCATCTGGCTGCGCCTGCGCTATCGCAAACGGATCAAATGGTGAAGGAGACGGTCATGGAGATGTCAGCCAACGAGCTGGCCGGGCAGAAGACCGGTGTCGAGCTGTCGGCGCTGAAGGCCGAGGCCCGGAACCTGAATTTCTATTACGGCGACATGCAGGCGCTCAAGGGCGTCAGCCTGCCGGTGGCCGAGCGGCGCGTGACGGCCCTGATCGGCCCTTCCGGCTGCGGCAAGTCGACCTT
>DQBD01000236.1:7162-7319 GCA_003526065.1 Gammaproteobacteria bacterium
CAAGTCGACCTTCCTGCGCTGCTTCAACCGCATGCACGACCTGTACGACGGCAGCCGCTATGAGGGCGAAATCGTCTTCCAGCCCGATGGCGTCAACATTCTCGAGCGCAGCGTGGACCCGATCGAGGTGCGCATGCGCATCGGCATGGTGTTCCAG
>DQBD01000186.1:0-157 GCA_003526065.1 Gammaproteobacteria bacterium
GACCAGCCTGGACGCCGCCGAACTGGCGGCGGTCGACATGCCGGGCGCGGCGGCCGCGCGGGTCGAGCTGCTGGCACGGCGTTGCGCCGAGGCCGGCCTGGACGGCGTGGTGTGTTCACCGTTGGAGATTGCGCCGCTTCGCGCGGCACTGGGTGCG
>DQBD01000186.1:504-729 GCA_003526065.1 Gammaproteobacteria bacterium
GCGCCAGCTATCTGGTGATCGGGCGGCCCATCACGGCGTCGGCCGATCCCGCACGGGCGCTGGAGGCCATCGCGGCGAGCGTGGCGAATGGCTGAGGGTTCGGTGAGCACCCTGACGGCCGCCGACCTCGGTCGTCTGGCCGGGCTGCGGGTGCTGGTGATCGGCGATGCCATGCTCGACCGCTACTGGCACGGCGCGGTGGACCGCATCTCGCCCGAGGCGCCG
>DQBD01000186.1:949-6733 GCA_003526065.1 Gammaproteobacteria bacterium
ACGTCGCCCACGTGGGCGACCTGATGCTGGACCGCTACGTGAACGGCGAGGTGTCGCGCATCTCGCCCGAGGCGCCGGTACCGGTGGTGGCGGTCAGCAGCAGTGAGGAGCGCCTCGGCGGGGCCGCGAACGTGGCGCGCAACGTGGTGGCGCTCGGTGGCCGAGCGCGTCTGCTGGCTGTCGCGGGGCGTGATGAGGCCGGCGACCGGCTGGCGGACCTGCTGGCAGAGACCGCCATCGAGGCGCAGCTGCTGCGGGATGCACAGCAGCCAACCACGCTGAAGCTGCGCGTGCTCTCGCGCAGCCAGCAGCTGATACGGCTCGATTTCGAGGCCCGACCGGCCGTTGCCACATTGACGCAGCTGCAGCAGGCGTTCCATGAGGCGCTGGACTGGGCGCAGGCAGTGGTGCTGTCGGACTACGGCAAGGGCACGTTGTCACAGGCCGAAGGGCTCATCGGAGCAGCGCGCGCGCGCGGCCTGATGGTGGTGGTGGACCCCAAGGGGCACGACTACCATCGTTACCGTGGCGCCAGCCTGCTGACCCCCAACCGCGCCGAGTTCACCACCGTGGCCGGGCCCTGGTACAGCGAGGACGAACTGCACGGCAAGGCGGCCGACTGGCTGGCCCGGCTGGCGGTTGACCGCCTGCTGGTGACGCGCAGCGAGCAGGGGATGACGCTGTTTCGTGCCGGCCGGCCGGCGCTGCACGACCCGGCGCGCGCACGCGAGGTGTTCGACGTCTCGGGCGCCGGCGATACCGTGGTGGCAGCGCTGGCGCTGGCGCTGGCGGCGGGTCTCGAGGATCCGGCGGCGGTGCATCTGGCCAACCTGGCGGCCGGTGTCGTGGTCGGAAAGCTCGGCACCGCCACGGCCACGGTCGAGGAACTGGCGCACGAACTCGAGCGCGACTGACACCCAGCCGGCCGCACGGCGGCCGGCCATGACCCGATACGGGAGTAGCGAGATGTACGTTGTAACCGGCGGTGCCGGTTTTGTCGGCAGCAACCTGGTGCGGGCGCTCAACGCCCGCGGTGTGACCGACATCCTGGTGGTGGACAACCTGGAAAGCAATTCGGCCAAGTTCCTGAACCTGGTCGACTGCGCCATTGCCGATTACCTGGACAAGCGCGACTTCCTGCGTTTGCTGGCCGCCACCGACGGCCTGCCGACGTTGGCCGCCGTGCTGCACCAGGGTGCCTGTTCCGACACCATGGAACTGGACGGGCGCTACATGATGGACAACAACTACGCCTACTCGAAGGCGGTGCTCGACCATTGCCAGACCCACCAGGTGCCCCTGCTGTATGCCTCTTCGGCGGCCGTTTACGGGGCCAGCGAGGTGTTCGCGGAGACAGCCGCCAACGAGCGGCCGCTGAACGTCTACGGCTACTCGAAGCTGCTGTTCGACACCTACCTGCGCCGGCGCCTGCACGCACTGCGCGCGCCGGTGGCGGGCTTTCGCTACTTCAACGTCTACGGTCCCGGCGAGGCGCACAAGGGGCGCATGGCGTCGGTGGCGCGGCAGTTCTTCCTGCAGTACCGGGAACATGGCCGTGTACAGCTGTTCCGTGGCAGCGGTGGCTATGCCGATGGCGAGCAGCGGCGCGATTTCGTGTCGGTGCACGATGTCTCGCGCGTGGTGCTGCACTTTCTGGACAAGGCCGGCCCAAGCGGGGTGTTCAACCTTGGCAGCGGTGCGGCGGCCAGTTTCAACCGCGTGGCGGTGGCGGTCATCAACACCTGTCGCGAGGCCGCCGGCGAGCCGGCGCTGTCGCTGCCCGAGCTGGTCGCCGCCGGTTCGGTGCACTACATCGATTTCCCGCCGGGGTTGGCCGCGCGCTATCAAAGCTATACCGAGGCGGACCTGGATGCGCTGCGTCAGGCCGGTTACGAGGAGGCCTTCATGCCGGTGGAGGAGGGGGTCGCCGCCTACGTGCGTGAACTGCTGGCGCACGGCTGAGCACGGCAGGCATGCACCTCACCTTCCTGGGCGCTGCGGGTACGGTCACCGGCTCGAAGTACCTGCTCGAAGCCGGTGGGCGGCGGCTGCTGATCGACTGCGGCCTGTTCCAGGGCTACAAGCAGTTGCGCCTGCAGAACTGGGCGCCGTTGCCGGTGGACCCGGCCGGCATCGACGCCGTCCTGCTGACGCACGCCCACATCGACCACAGCGGCTACCTGCCGCTGTTGGTTAAGAACGGCTTCGGCGGGCGTGCCTGGTGCACGGCGGCCACCGCGGCGCTGTGCGAGATCCTGCTGCCGGACAGCGGCTACCTGCAGGAGCAGGATGCCGAGTACGCCAACCGCAAGGGCTTCTCCAAACACCGCCCGGCGCTGCCGCTGTACGACAAGCAGGACGCCATCGATGCGCTGCAAGCGCTCGAGCCGGTCGCGTTCGACCGTCCGTTCACGCCGTGTGAGGGTGTGCGGGCGCGCTTTCGGCCAGCCGGCCACATCCTCGGCGCGGCCAGCCTGGAACTGGAGGTCGAGGGCCGGCGGCTGCTGTTCAGCGGCGACCTTGGCCGTCGCGACGATCCCATCATGCAGGACCCGTCGCCGCCGTCGCCGCCGGTCGACTACCTGGTCGTCGAGTCCACCTATGGCAACCGTTCCCACCCGGACAGCGATCCGGCGCAGGAGCTGGCGGAGGTCATCAACCGCACCGCGGCGCGCGGTGGCATGGTGCTGATTCCGGCCTTTGCCGTCGGCCGGACCCAGGAGCTGCTGTACTACATTCATCAGCTCAAGCAGCAACGGGCCATTGTCGACCTGCCGGTGTTCCTGGACAGCCCGATGGCCATCAATGTCAGCGAGTTGCTGGCGCGTTTCGCCGCCGAGCACCGCCTGAGCGCGGCCCAGGCACGTGCCGTGTGCGACACCGCCACGTACGTGCGCGCGCGCGAGGAATCAATGGCGCTGAACGCCCGCACGCATCCGATGATCATCATCTCGGCCAGTGGCATGGCCACCGGTGGACGGGTGCTGCATCACCTCAAGGCGCGTGCCGGCAACCCGCACAACACCATCCTGTTCGTCGGTTACCAGGCGGGCGGCACGCGCGGCGCCGCGTTGCTGGACGGGGCGCGGGAGACGAAGATCCACGGGGGCTACGTGAACGTTGCGGCCGAGGTGGCGAGCATCGAGAACCTGTCCGCGCATGCGGACTGGCGCGGCATCCTGGCCTGGCTGGCGGATCTGCCGGCGCCACGGCGCACGTTCGTGTCGCATGGTGAGCCGGCTGCCTCCGACGCGCTGCGCCTGCGCCTGCGCGAGCGCCTGGGATGGACGGCCGAGGTGCCGACGCACGGCCAACGGGTGGAGCTGACATGACGAACAACAGCGGCATTCCTGCCTGGGCGCCCGACCAACCGGTGTCCGGCTGGCTGCGCCTGACCGCGCGCGGCGTGTGGCTGATCCGCGACGCGCCGGTGGAGCACCCGGCATTGCGGGCGCACCTGAACCGCCATTACTTTCGCGACGCCGAGGGACGTTACTGCGTGCAGAACGGCGCGCAGGTGGTGTTCGTGCGGCTGGACTATACGCCCTACGTAATCCATCTGGCGGCAGATGGCGACCTGGTGGCCCATACCGGACAGCCGGTCGGCGAGGTGCGGGCGGCCTGCCTGGACGAGCAGGGCACGCTCACCCTGCTGACGACACTGGGCGCCGGCCGGGTCGACGAAACGGCGCTCGATCAACTGGCCGAGCGGGTGCGGGACGCCGACGGGCAGCTGGTCGACGACGTCGCGCTCACTGCCCTGATGCAGGGCGGCGAGGCGGCGCCGGTGTTGTTCCTGCATCTGCCCGGTGGCCGCGTGCCGCTGGAGTATTGCCCGAGCGAGGCGCTGCCGGCGCGCGCCGGTTTCGTGCGTGATCCCGGCCAGGCATACGCTGACAAGGACCGTTCCTGAATCATGTTCAAGCCTTACGAAGTCTTCATTGGCTTGCGCTACACGCGCGCCAAGCGCCGCAACCACTTCATTTCGTTCATCAGCCTGGTGTCGATGGCCGGCATCGCGCTGGGCGTGATGGCGCTGATCACCGTGATTTCGGTGATGAACGGTTTCGAGCAGGAACTGCGCTCGCGCATCCTGGGCATGGTGGCGCACGTCACGGTCAGCGGAGACGGCGGCGCCCTGCGCGACTGGCCGGCCGTGCAGCAGGCAGTGGCGGGCGAGCCCGAGGTACTGGCCAGCGCGCCGTATGTCGAAACCGAGGCCATGATCTCGTTCGCCGGCAATGCCCGTGGCGTTCTGGTGCGTGGCATCGACCCGGCACAGGAACCGCAGGTGGCCGAGCTGACCCTGAACACCACCGGCACCACCCTGGGCGCGCTGGCCCCCGGTGAGTTCGGCATCATCCTGGGGGCCGACCTGGGCCGCGCCCTGGGCGCGCGGGCCGGGGACAAGGTGACGGTGCTCATCCCGGAGGCCAGTGCCACGCCGGCCGGCGTGCTGCCGCGCATGAAGCGCTTCACCGTGCTGGGTTACTTCTCGGCCGGCATGTATGAATACGACAGCGCCCTGGCGCTGGTGGCGCTTGGCGATGCCCAGCGCCTGATACGCCTGGGGGATGCGGTCAGTGGCGTGCGCCTGCGCCTGGATGACCTGATGCGCGCGCCGCTGGTGGCGCAGCGCCTGGCGCAGGACCTGCCGTATCTGGGGGTCAGTGACTGGACCCGCCAGCACGTCAATTTCTTTCGCGCCGTGCGTACCGAGAAGACGGTGATGTTCATCATCCTGTCGCTGATCGTCGGGGTGGCGGCGTTCAACATCATCTCCACGCTGGTCATGATGGTGGCCGACAAGCGGGCCGACATTGCCATCCTGCGCACCATGGGCGCGACGCCGGCCAGCGTGATGGGGGTGTTCGTGGTGCAGGGCGCGGTGATCGGCGTGGTCGGCACGCTGCTGGGGGTGATCGGCGGCGTGGCGCTGTCGCTCAACGTCGAGACCCTGGTGCCCTGGCTCGAACGCACGCTGCACGTGAGCCTGTGGCCGAGCGACGTCTATTACATCTCGAGCCTGCCGTCGCAACTGAACTCGCGCGACGTTGCCAATATCACCGGGCTCGCCCTGTCGCTGTCGCTGCTGGCCACGCTGTACCCGGCCTGGCGCGCGGCACGCACCGATCCGGCCGAGGCCCTGCGTTATGAATGACACCGTTCCGGTGCTGCAGGCCCGTGGCCTGGGCAAGACCTACGCCGACGCCGGCAGCGCCCTGACCGTGCTGCACGACGTCGACCTGACCGTGCGGGCCGGCGAGAGCGTGGCCATCACGGGCGCGTCCGGCGCCGGCAAGAGCACCCTGCTCCGGCTCATCGCGCTGATCGAGCGCCCGACCAGCGGCCAGGTGATCGTGGACGGGCAGAACCTGGCTCGCGTCTCGCGGCGCCGGATTCCGGCGTACCGGCGGCAGATCGGCATGGTTTTCCAGGATCACAAGCTGCTGTACGACCGGCCGGTCTTCGACAACGTCGCCCTGCCCCTGGTCATCGCCGGTATCGGCCACCGCGAAGCGGCGCGCAAGGTCCGTGCCGCGCTCGACCAGGTCGGCCTGCTGCACAAGGAGCGGCAGCGGCCGGAGACGCTGTCGTCCGGCGAGCAGCAGCGCGTCGGCATCGCGCGGGCGNNGGCAAGAGCACCCTGCTGCACCTGCTCGGTGGGCTGGACGCGGCCAGCCGCGGCGAGGTTCAGGTGCAGGGCGAGTCGCTCACCGGCCTGGACGAGCGCGCCCGTTCGCGTCTTCGCAACCGCACGCTCGGTTTCGTGTACCAGTTCCA
>DQBD01000040.1:0-424 GCA_003526065.1 Gammaproteobacteria bacterium
ATCCCTTCTATCAGATCTACGAGGGCGCGGCCGTGCTGGCCGGCGCCACGCCGCTGTACCTGCCCTGCCAGCCGGCCAGCGGGCAGCCGGACTTCGACGCCGTGCCGGCCAGCGCCTGGCGCGACGTGCAACTGCTGTGCGTATGCTCGCCGCACAACCCGACCGGCGGGGGACTGGACCTCGAGCAGCTCAAACGCCTGGTCGAACTCGCGCACCGGCACGATTTCGTCATCGCCGCCGACGAGTGCTACTCCGAAATCTATCCCGACGACCTCGCACCACCACCGGGCATCCTGGCCGCCTGCCGGGCGCTCGGCCTCGACGACTTCACCCGCTGCCTCGCCTTCCAGAGCCTGTCCAAGCGTTCGAGCGTGCCGGGCCTGCGCTCGGGCTTCGTGGCCGGCGACGCGGCCCTGATCGGGCG
>DQBD01000040.1:660-3894 GCA_003526065.1 Gammaproteobacteria bacterium
CCGCACCTACCACGGCTGCGCCTTGCCGGAACACGTGCAGGCGGCCAGCGCCGCCGCCTGGAGCGATGAGCAGCACGTGCACGACAGCCGGGCCCTGTACCGGCACAAGATGAACGTCGCCGTGGACACCCTCGCCGGCCGCGTGGCACGGCCGGACGGCGGCTTTTGCCTGTGGCTGCCGGTACCCGGCGGCGATGACCTGGCCTTCGCCCGACACCTGTATGCCGACGCCGGCCTGCGCGTGCTGCCGGGCAGCTACCTGGCGCGCGCGCAGGACGACCTGAACCCCGGCGCCGGTCACGTGCGCCTGGCACTGGTGGCCGAACCGGCGGCCTGCGCCGAGGCCATGACGCGCCTGGCGCAGCGGCTGAACGCCCCCCTCGATCGATAGACAAACACAAGGAAGCAAGCACCCCATGCAGGACCTGATCGACACCATCAACACCGCTTTCGAGGCGCGTGCCGACATCACCGCCGCCACCGTCAGCCCGGCCGTGCGCGAGGCGGTGGAACAGGCGCTGGCACTGCTGGACGCCGGCACCGCCCGCGTGGCCGAACCGACCGCCGCCGGCTGGCAGGTCAACGAATGGCTCAAGAAGGCCGTGCTGCTGTCGTTTCGCATTGCCGACAACACGGTGCTGGACGGCGGTTTCCAGCCGTTCTTCGACAAGGTACCGACCAAGTTCGCCGGCTTCGGCCAGGCCGAGTTCGCCGCCCAGGGCGCGCGGGTGGTGCCGCCGGCCACGGTCCGCCGTGGCGCCTACATCGCCCCCGGCGTGGTGCTGATGCCCAGCTACGTCAACATCGGCGCCTTCGTCGACAGCGGCACCATGGTCGACACCTGGGCCACCGTCGGCTCCTGCGCCCAGATCGGCAAGAACGTGCACCTGTCCGGCGGCGTCGGCATCGGCGGCGTGCTGGAACCGCTGCAGGCCGCGCCCACCATCATCGAGGACGACTGCTTCATCGGCGCCCGCTCGGAAGTGGTCGAGGGCGTGGTGGTGGAACGTGGCGCCGTGCTGTCGATGGGCGTGTTCATCGGCCAGAGCACCAAGATCTACAACCGCGAGACCGGCCAGATCACCTACGGCCGCGTGCCGGCCGGTGCCGTGGTGGTGCCGGGCAACCTGCCGGCCGCCGACGGCAGCCACAGCCTGTACTGCGCCGTCATCGTCAAGCAGGTGGACCTGCAGACGCGCGCCAAGGTGGGCATCAACGCCCTGCTGCGGGACTGATCCCGACGGCACCGAACCGTGTCGACGTTCCGTGTGCGTGCCCATGCGGCCGCACACGACACTCCAAAGACCCGGCCTACCGCTGCATCTCGTCCCCGGTGCGCAGCTCGTCGATGAACTGCGCCAGCGCCTCCAGGCGCAGCGTGGGATTGGTCAGTTCCAGCACCCACTGGCGGCGCGCCGGCGGCAGGGGCAGCAGTTCGGCCAGGCGAAAGCCGACCCAGGTGGCGTCCAGCAATTCCTGGGCACGGCCGAAATCGGGATCGTATTCCTCAAGCGCCTGCCGCAGCAGGTCGACCAGCGGACGGTGGCGTTCGGCGATACCGGTGACGGGCTCGGCCTCCAGCCGCAGCGCCTCGCCCAGCACCAGTTGATCGGCCCGCACGCGGCTGGCCACCACCTGCACGCGCTGCTCGCCACGCACCGTGATGTGCAGCATGCCGGCCGCGTCCTCGTCGTGGTCCTCGATCCTCGCCAGCGTGCCGACCGGGTGAAAGCGCGCCGCCTGGCCGGTCTCGCGACCCTCGCTGATCAGACATACGGCGAAGCCGCGCTGCTCGCGCAGGCACTCGCGCACCATGGCCAGATACCGCGGCTCGAAGATGCGCAGCGGCAGCAGGCCGCCCGGGTAGAGCACACTGCCGAGCGGAAACACCGGCAGGGTGAAGGTTTGCAGTTCTGGCACGTCAGATTCCCCCGGCCCTTGAAGTGGTCAACTGCTGCACGAGTTTTGCACGCACGCCACCGAAGGCGCCATTGCTCATGAGCAGAACGTGATCGCCGGGGCGCACCACCGAGAGCGCCGCCACCAGCGTGTCGGCGTCACTGAAAAAGCCACCGCTGCGGGGCAGGTCGCGCAGCACCTCGTCGACGTCCCAGGCCAGCGGCTGGGCGCAGTGCAGCAGTGCCAGATCGGCATCGGCCAGCGCCGCTGCCAGGCCGGCCCGGTGGGCACCGGCGCGCATGGAGTTCGAGCGCAGATCCACCACCGCCAGGATGCGCGCGGCGCCGACCCGCCCGCGCAGTGCCGCCACGGTCGCGGCAATGGCCGTCGGATGGTGGGCGAAGTCGTCGTACACGGTGACGCCGTTTTCCTGCGCCACCACTTCCAGGCGCCGGCGCACGTTGCGAAAGCCGCCCAGCGCCGCCAGTCCCTGCGCCGGGCGCACGCCCACCTCGGCCGCGGCGGCCAGCGCCGCCAGGGCGTTGTGCAGGTTGTGCATGCCGGCCAGCGACCACTCGGCCACACCGACGGACTCGCCGGCCACGATCAGCTCGAAACGGCTGGCATCCGGCGTCAGCGGCGTGGCCTGCCACTGCCCGCCGGGCCCAACACCGGTCACCGGCGTCCAGCAGCCGCGTTCGAGCACGCGCGCCAGGTTCGTGTCGGCGGCGTTGACGATCACCCGGCCGTTGCCCGGCACGGTGCGCAGCAGCTGGTGGAACTGCCACTCGATGGCGGCCAGGTCCGGGTAGATGTCGGCGTGGTCGTATTCCAGATTGTTCAGGATGGCGGTGCGCGGCCGGTAGTGCAGGAACTTGGCCCGCTTGTCGAAAAACGCCGTGTCGTACTCGTCCGCCTCGACCACGAACGGCCCGCTGCCGAGCCGCGCCGACACGCCGAAATTCTGCGGCACACCGCCGATCAGGAAACCCGGCTCGAGACCGGCGTGCTGCAGGATCCACGCCAGCAGGCTGGCGGTGGTGGTCTTGCCGTGGGTGCCGGCCACCGCCAGCACATGGCGCCCGGGCAGCACCTGCTCGCCCAGCCACTGCGGGCCGGACACGTACGGCAGATCGGTGGCCAGAATGTGTTCCACCAACGGGTTGCCGCGCGACAGGGCGTTGCCGATCACACACAGGTCCGGCCGCGAACCGAGCTGCGTCGGGTCGTAACCGTCGGTCACGGCGATGCCGGCGGCGGCCAGCTGATCGCTCATCGGCGGGTAGACGGCGGCGTCACAGCCGCTCACGGCGTGCCCCTGGGCCTTGGCCAGCT
>DQBD01000040.1:4170-4432 GCA_003526065.1 Gammaproteobacteria bacterium
GCCCCTGGGCCTTGGCCAGCTGCGCCAGGCCGGCCATGAAGGTGCCGGCGATACCGAGGATGTGCAGATGCATCAGTCAATCAACCCGAACAGACGGCCCAGGGTGGAGTAGGCAACGAAGAAAAAGCCGAGGTTGACCAACACCGCCGCCGGCACCGGCACCTCCAGCGCCTGACGCAGGACATGCACCGATACCGTGAAACTCCATATCAGCACGGCCAGGATCAGCAGGCCGATGCCGTTACCGGGTTGCGCCAGCGCG
>DQBD01000251.1:0-3039 GCA_003526065.1 Gammaproteobacteria bacterium
GCTTCCGCTTCGTCGGCAGCACCATCTGCTACGCCTACCTGCAGGCGGTGGGCGCGGTGAACGACCACTTGCAGGGGTGCCCGCGCTGGTCGGAACTGGCGGGCGCCTGAACCGACTACGGCGCCACAACGTGGTGGTCCCGGTACTGGGCGCGCAAACGGGCCTTGTCGAATTTGAAGGGTGATTATCGTCAAGCCGGCAATGGCGCACGGGCACTGCCAGACGCCGGTCGGCTGCTAAACTTCGCGGCCCCATTGAACGTCCGCCAAGGTGCAGGCGAGGCCAAGCAGCGCGTCCGAGAAAAATACCGTCGCAGGAGGAGAAGCAGATGAGCACGATCTGGGTCGACATGCTGGGCGTACCGTTCCGGCAGACCTACTACCAGGCCGGCGGCTACCGCACGCGGGCCATCGAATGCGGTGACGGGCCGCCGCTGATCTTCTTGCACGGCACGGGTGGCCATGCCGAAGCGTACATGCGCAACCTGGCGGCGCATGCCCAACACTTTCACGTCTACGCCATCGACATGCTGGGCCACGGCTACACCGACCACTACGACGGCGACTACACCATGGAGGTCTGGTCGGACCATCTGTTGGCCTTCATGGACACCATCGGCGCCGACTCGGCCTGCCTGTCGGGCGAGTCGCTGGGCGCCATGGTGTCGGCCTGGACCGCCATCCGCCAGCCCCAGCGGGTCAGCAAGCTGGTGCTCAACACGGGCATCCTGGCCCCCCCCAACGCCAAGGGCAAACAGGAATTGATCGACGCGCTCGAGCGCTCGAAAAAGGCCGCCGGCAACCTGAGCATCGAATCGGTTCGCGCACGCATGGCCTGGCTCATGGCCGAGCCGGACAAGACACTCACCGACGAGGTGGTGGCCACGCGCTACGCGATCTATGCCCAGCCCGGCATGCAGCAGCACATGGGCAAGATCGCCGTGTCGACACTCGGCCGCGTGGTCGATGACACCTGGACGGCGCAATGGATGCGCCCGGAACTGATGCAGGACATCCAGTGTCCGACCTTGGTGCTGTGGACGCGCCACAACCCCGGCCAACCGGTGGAACTGGCACAGGACGCCATGCGCCACATCCCGGACGCACGCCTGGTCGTGCTGGAACACAGCGCCCACTGGCCGCAGTGGGAAGAGCCGGACACGTTCAACCGTCTGCACCTGGATTTCCTGCGCGCCTGAGCCCGGGCGCGCCTGTCAGTCACCAGCCTTAAGGATTCCGTGTCATGAGTCTGCACACCCTCAGCTACGTCGGTTTCAATGCCCCCGACCTGGACGACTGGCGTCGTTACGCCACGGGCGTGCTGGGAATGGAAGCGGCCGACCAGACCGACCAAACCCTGCGCCTGCGCATGGACGACAAGCACCACCGGATCGCCATCCACAAGGCGACCGCGCCGGGCTTCGCCTACAGCGGCTGGGACGTCGGCACGCGCGCCGAACTGGATCGTCTGACCGCCGAGCTGGCAGCGCTGGGCTACCCGGCCAGCGACGGCACGGCCGAGGAGTGCACCTTCCGCAAGGTGGTCGAGATGCGCAGCTTCACCGACCCGGGCGGCAACCGGGTGGAGTTGTTCTATGGCCAGCTCAGCGGCTGCCCGTTCAACCCGGCACGCCAGTTCGGCGGCTTCAAGCTCGGCGACCTGGGGCTGGGCCACATCGTGTTCATTACCCAGCACCTGGACGCCATGATGACCTTCTACGGCGTCCTCGGACTCACCGTGTCGGACTACATCTACATCAAGCCGGTGCAGTCCAAGGCCTACTTCATGCACCTGAACGCACGGCATCACAGCTTCGCCCTGCTCAGTGGCCCACACGAAGCGTTCCACCACATCATGATCGAGGTGAACACGCTCGACGACGTCGGCATGGCCAACGAGCTGGCCTTGCGCCAGGGCCGCAAGGTCACCATGTCGCTGGGCAAGCACACCAACGATCACGTGGTGTCGTTCTACACCATGACCCCGTCCGGTTTCGAACTCGAATACGGCTGTGGCGGGCGCATCATCGACGATCTGGACCAATGGCAGGTGGTCGAGTACGACGACATCAGCTACTGGGGCCACCTCGGCCCACTGCGGCCACCGGTATAAAGCACCCGCGGCGGCGGTAGAATGCGCTGCGTTACCGCTGCGCCCGCGAGGGCTACCGCCATGAAGCCGCTGAATCCCGACACCCTGTTCGATGACGTTGCCGACCGTGTGGTCGCGCTCGGCAACGAATTCCTCGACGCTCATCCGGACGCCGACGCGTGGGAAATCGCCTCCGGCATGCTGTCTGGCATCGTGCATTTTTGGCTGTACACTCACCAGCCGTGCGCCGATCCGTCCTGCCGTTCGTGTGCCGACATGGCGACCGCCGAGCTGCGCCTGCAACAGCTGCTCGACGAGGCACGCGAGTCTGCCGAGGAAAGCAGCTATTACCACTCGCCATTCGATCGTAACGTCGGCAACGCCTGACCCGGCCGTGGGCAGGAAGCGCCGCTGCAGCGTCCTGCTGCTGGCGTTGTTCCTGGCCGGCTGCATGAAAGAGCCGGTCATTCCGCTGCCGCCACCGCCCCCCAAGGAAACCCCACCCCCGCGGGCCACTGCCCCGGGCCCGCGACTCACCTTCGAGGTGGGCCCGCAAGACCAGGTCATCGGCCTCACGCAACTGACCCGGGTCCACGGCGACCAGACCCTGCTCGACATCGGCCGACGCTTCCACCTCGGCTATGACGAGATGGAATGGGCAAATCGCGGCGTGGACGTGTGGATTCCCGGAGACGGGCGCGAAGTGGTGCTGCCGGTCGCGCAGATCCTGCCGGATGCCCCGCGCGACGGGCTGGTGGCCAACGTCGCCGCGCGGCGGCTGTTTCACTTCCTGCCGGCAGACGCGAGCGGCCGCAAGCGCGTGGTCAGCTATCCGATCGGCATCGGCCGCGAGGCCTACCCCACGCCACTGGGCACCACACGGGTTACCCGCAAGCGCGCCTATCCCGACTGGCGCGTGCCGGCGTCGGTCCGCCGTGCCCATGCCGA
>DQBD01000251.1:3312-4134 GCA_003526065.1 Gammaproteobacteria bacterium
ACCTACATCATCCACAGCACGAACAAGCCGGCCGGCACCGGCCTGCGCGTGACGCACGGCTGCCTGCAGCTGTACCCGGAAGACATCACCCGCCTGTACGACGAGGCGGATGTCGGCAGCACGGTCACCATGGTCAATCAGCCGATCCTGGTCGGCTGGCAGGATGACTCCCTGCTGCTCGAGGTCCATCCCGCGCTGGAAGAACACGCGCTGACGGTCAGCGCCCGCGAGGCACAGGCGGCCGTGGCCATCCGCCGTGCCCTGGCTGCCCGAGGGCGCGACGACGCGGACGTCGATTGGGACCGGGTACGTACGTACGTCCAGGCCCAACCGGGCTACCCGTTGCCGATTCTGCGCGATCATCCCGCACAGGACGTTTTCCTGGCCCAGGCGCCGCTTTATGAACAACCGGCCATACGCCAGGCAACACAGCCAACACCTGCCAAGGATGCCTGGTACATCGATCTGGGCGGCTATCAAGGTGAGAACAACGCCCGCAAGCTGGTCGCTCAGCTGCGCCATCTGGGGCCACCGGTGCCGGCGCGACACCAGCCGTATGCCGGGCGCCATCGTGTGACCGCCGGGCCGTTTGACGATCGCCAGGAAGCCGAACGGATCGCTCACCGCATTCGCGTCGAACTCGGCCTGCAGGGCGACCTGCGCCCCCCTGACGATACCGGCGCCTAGTATCCTCACGGCCCGCCGGCGTGGCGGGCCGGCGTGCGGGCCGTTAGCCGGGCCGCCCGCCGCCTATGATTGCCAACTGACGTGACAAGGCGACCAGATGGCCTGCGCTGTCCCACAGTTCACCATCCTCGTGCA
>DQBD01000251.1:4423-13637 GCA_003526065.1 Gammaproteobacteria bacterium
GGCGGACGATGCACATGAACAGTCAACTCAACCGTCGGCACCCACCCACCGAAGCCAACACGCCGAAACAGCGGCGGCGGCTGCGCGTCGGCAAACAGCGGCAACGCGAACACATCCGGTGCGCTGCCATCGGCGAAGCCAAGCCAGGCACGCAGTTCGACATCCGCGTTTGGGTCGCCGTGCTGCCAATGTGTCGCCGTGGCCGGATCAAGCCGCGCCAGCAAATGGCGATGAATTCCCAGCGGTGCCGGCGTCAACTCGGCCAGGGGCACGCACCGGTCCACTGCGGCCAGGGACGGCGGGGAGGATGTATGCAGATCCAGCCCCCGGCCGCGCATCAAATCCGTGAAGGCACCGATAAAGCGCACCCGCTCGCGGCCGCCCTGAATCAGGCGCGCCGTCGCGGTGGCGATCCTGCGTCCCCGGCGCACGACGTCGGTTTCAATGGTCACCGGCCCGGCCTCGGTCGGCAAAAGATAATGCCCGGTGATGCTGGCCGGATGCGGGAAATCGACCGCACTGGCCAGCGCCTTGCATGCCAGCGCCATCACATAACCGCCGTTGGGCACCTCGCCGATGTTCCAGGCGGACGACAGCTGTCCTTCGTAGGTGCCGTCACCCACCGCCACGAGCTGAATATCGCGTTCAAACTGGCTGCTTGCCGCCAACGACATACGGTCGACTCCCGGAAGATTGTGCAGGCCTTGTCCTTGCGGCCAATGGGCACGGTGAGGGTTATCGGACAATGACGCCGCATTGTGCCAGTACGCTGGTCACCGGTCAGCGTGCGCCGACGACCACGTGGCCCGAACAGCAGCCGTTGGAGAATCGCTTGTCATCGCACCGGGATTCCGCACATCCTTGGCAAATCCTTGTGCTGGACTTGTCCACGCCCGGGTCCGATTCGCTCACCAGCCGGCTCGTCGCACCGGGCGATGTTGGCGTCGAGTTCCACACGGTGGCCGACGCACACCAGTTCCACCAGGCGCTGGCCAGTGGCCCTTTCGACCTTGCAATCCTCGCCGCGCCGTCGGCCGAAGCCGCCCGGGGCGCACTGGACCGCGACCCAACACCGATAGCCGTACCCCTGCTGATGGTGCTCGACGAAATCCCGCCCACACCACCCTCGGGCCCGGACAACCTGCCACTCGTTGGCGTGTGCGCGCGGGAAGCGCTGACCGCAAACGACCTGCTGACGGCGCTGGGCCGCTCGCGCGCGACGGTTGCCTTTGCCGCCAACCCCGACGGGGTGGTCATGCTGGACGCCGACGGCCGGGTAGAAGTCGCCAACGCCGCAGCAACGCGCCTCCTCGGAGGTTCTGCCCGCGAGATTCGTGGACTGCCGCTGGATCTACGCGTGGACGACAACGGGCTGCCGCTGCTCACCACACCCGACGGGCGTGTCCTGGAGTGGCGCCGCCAGCCGGTTGGCCATCCAGCAGCAGGCGCCGTGGTTACGCTGCGCGACGTCACCGAGCGCCATGCGGCCGCCCGTGTACTGGCCTTTCGTGCCGAGCACGACACGCTGACCGGTCTGGCCAATCTGGTACGCATGAAGGCCGAGCTGCGGGCCGCCATTGCCCGCGCCGAACGTGACGGCGGCCGGCTTGCCGTGCTGTATCTGGACCTTGATGGCTTCAAGGAGGTCAACGATACCTACGGCCACGAAGTCGGTGACGCGCTGTTGCAGGCGGTATCACAGCGACTGACCGGCGTGTGCCGCGCCGGCGAGTTGCTTGCCCGCGTCGGCGGTGACGAGCTGGTCATGCTGGCCGAGAGTTTCCCCCCCGGCTTTGAGGGGCGCATCGCCGAGCGCGTGCTCGAATCGCTGGACAGCCCGCTGCAGGCCGCCGAGCGCAGCTTGCGCCTGGGCCTGAGTATCGGCATCGCCGTGTATCCGGACCACGCCAGCGACCCTGACGGGCTGCTGCGCGCGGCCGACGAGGCCATGTACGAGGCCAAGCGGAGTGGTGGCGGCGCTTACCGCTTGGCCACCAGCCATATCGACGCCGTATCGCAGCGACGCCAGGAGATCGCCGACGGCCTTCAGGAGGGCCTGCTGCGAGGGGAATTCGAACTTCTGTATCAGCCACTGCTGGACCTGAAGCGCGGCCGCTTTACCGGAGCCGAGGCGCTGATTCGCTGGCACCGTCCGGGCGTAGGCGTCGTTCATCCCCACGAATTTCTCGATGTCGCGGAAACCAGCGGCCTGATTCTTGGCATCGGTGACTGGGTCCTGGACCACATCTGCCAACAACTGGCGCAATGGCGCTGGACGTTGGGCGAGGATTTCTTCATCGGCGCGAACCTGTCGGCGCTACAGCTGCGCCGAAGCGACTTTGCCGGCCGTTTCCGGCGTGTACTGCACAGCCATGGGTTGAGCAGCGAAGCCGTGCACCTGGAAGTGAGCGAAAACATCGTGGCCCAGGAACTCGGCCGCGCCCTGGCCGATGTGACCGCCTCTTCGGACATGTTCCTGGCGGTCGATGACGTCAGTCAGGGGCTGCTGTCGCTGCGCAACATCAGCAACCTGCCGATTCGCAGCATGAAACTGGATCATGGCCTGATCGCCGGCCTGCCGCACGACCCACTCAGCGTGCAACTGGTGGAGGCGCTGATCTCAATCGGCCGCACGTTCGGAGTAAGCGTGGTCGCCGAAGGGGTGGAGACGGCGGCACAACTGCAGTTCCTGCGTCAGCACGGCTGCGATTTCTGCCAGGGATTCCTGCTCAGCGCCCCGGTTTCCAGCAGCGAACTGCCGGTACTGGTCAACACGCCGGAGCTGGTCAGCGGCCTCATGCCGCTGTTGTCCTGATATCGCTTACTGCGGGCGCCCGATCGACGCCAATCGCTGGCGCCAATAGGTCTCGTCCAGCCGACTCACCATAACCGCCTGCCCCGTGGACGGTGCATGCACGAACCGTCCGTCGCCGTAATAAATGCCGACGTGACTGATGCTGCCGCCGACCCGGAAGAACAACAGGTCACCGATCGTCGGCGAAGGATCGACGAGTGGCGCGGCGGCCTGGTATTGCTCCGCCACGGTGCGGGGCAATGCAATGCCGATCAGTCCGTAGCTGTACTGCACCAGCCCACTGCAGTCGAACCCGCGCTCCGGACGGTTTCCCCCGAACTGGTACGGCTTGCCACGCATCGAAGCAGCGATTTCTGCCGCAAGTGCGTTGTCGGGCATGCCTCGCGCCGGCGCCTGGCCGACACGCGGTGGCGCGTGTCCGCAGCCTCCCAGCCCCACCAACACCACGAGCCACCCGGCCAGAACACAGGTCAGCCAACCCGGTGCGCCCGTTTGGCGGCCATCGCCGACCCGGGGCCACTGCGTATGGACCGCCTCAGCCGCCACCGATGGCAGGCACGATCTGGACGTCACTGCCCGTTTCAACGCGCTGGAACAGGCCCAGACTCGTGACATAACCGTTCACCGCCACCGCCACACCGGGGCGCAGGCGGCCATCGTCTTGCACGATGGCCGCCTGAATGCCGGGATACTGCTCATCCAGTCGAGCGATCACCTCTCGCACGGTGCCACCGGGCGCCTGGACCACCGCCTCGCCCGCCGTCAGGTGTTGCATGGTCGCGGGGATCCAGACGCTCGCCATGGCGCCTCAGGCCACCTTGACGGAAGCCGGCTTGCCCTCTTTCGCCCACAAGGCTTCCAGCACCGCGCCAGGCGACATGGGCAGGCGCGTCATGCGCACCCCGGTAGCCTTGTGAATGGCGTTGGCCACCGCCGCCGGCGGCGGCACGATCGGCACCTCCCCGACCCCACGGATACCAAACGGGTGGCCCGGATTCGGCGTCTCGAGGATCACGGTATCGATCATCGGCACATCCAGCGCCGTCGGCATGCGGTAGTCCAGCAGGCTGGCATTGGCCAGACGGCCTTCCTGGTTGTACCAGTACTCCTCGTTCAGCGCCCAGCCGAGACCCTGCACAACGCCGCCCTGGATCTGTCCGGCCACGTAGTCCGGGTGAACCGCCTTGCCGACGTCCTGGAACGCGGTATAGCGCAGGATCTGCACCTTGCCGGTCTCCGGGTCGACCTCCACGTCACAGATGTTGGCGCCGATCTGGAAACCCACGCCGTGCGGGTTGGCCGTGAAGTCGGCTGAAATCGGGCCACCGGTCTCGTCCATGCGCGCTGCCACTTCCTTGAAGTGCATGCGCCGGTGCGGGTCGTTGCGGTCGACGAAATCGGCCACCCCGGCCGACTCGGCCGTGCAGTCGACGTTGGCGACATCGGTTTCCCAGATCATCGCCACCCGTTGCTTCATCTGCTCGAGCACGATCTGCGCCGCCTTGATGATGGCGTAACCGGTGGCAAACGTGGTGCGGCTGCCGACCGACTGGAAGGTATAGCCGATGGAGTCGGTGTCCGACACACTGGAACTGATGTCCTCCAGCGGGACCCCCAATGCCTCGGATGCCTGCATCGCCAGCGTCATGCGTGTACCGGACAGGTCGGCCGAGCCGGTGGCCAGGTTGACCGTGCCATCGACGTTCACGTGCAGTTCGCAGCTCGACGTCAGACCCGCGCCGAACCAGAAGGCATATGAAACGCCACGGCCACGGTTCGGGCCGCCCAGCGGCGCGCTGTAATGGGGGTGCTTTTTGACCGCCTCGAGCAGCTCGATGGTGCCGATCGGCGGCACCGGCATGCCGATAATCAGCCGGTCACCGGTCTTGGTGGCGTTCTTCAGCCTGAAGTCGATCGGGTCCATGCCGCACTTGTCGGCCAACTCGTCGATCATCGTCTCGACGATGAAGTTCGACTGCGTGGCGCCCGGCGCCCGATAGGGCTTGATCTTCGGCTTGTTGACCATCACGTCGTAGCCGTCGATCACCACATTGGGGATGTTGTATCGCGTCAGCGAACACATGGCACCCGGCGCGATCGGCCCCCCCGGATAACCGCCGGCCTCGTACAGCAGGTACAGATCGGCGGCCACCAGGCTGCCGTCCTTCTTGCACCCCATCTTGATGCGTGCATACACACCCGAACTGGGGCCGGTGGCCTTGAGCACCTCGGCGCGGCTCATGGCCATCTTCACCGGGCGACCGGTCTTCTTGGCCAGCAGCGCGGCCAGCGGATCCAGATAGACCACGTCCTTGCCGCCGAAACCACCGCCGATTTCCATCGGGATGACGCGAATCTTGGCCAGCGACATGTTCAGAATCGAGGCCAGGAAATCGCGGATGGCGAACGCGCCCTGCGTGCTGGTCCATACCGTGAGGTGGTCGTCGCTGTCCCAGCGGCAGGTGGTGACGTGGGTCTCGATGTAACCCTGATGCACCGTGGCCGTGTTGTATTCGCGCTCGAGCACAATGTCGGCGTCCTTGAAGCCCTGCTCGATGTCACCGGCAGCCAGCTGCAGGCGACCGGCGTTCGGCAACGCCTTCTGCGTCGGGAACAGGAACGCGCCGGGCACGAAGTCCTCGTGCAACACCACCGCGCCATCCTTGACCGCCTCGCGCACGTCCTGCACGAACGGCAACACCTCGTACTCGACTTCCACGAGCGCCGCGGCTTCCTCGGCCACGTGCGGATTGTCGGCGGCCACCGCCGCCACCGCATGTCCGTCGTAGAACACCGTGTGCTTGGCAATGCAGTTGTCGGCGATGTCCTGCATGCTCACGCTGCCGCCCTCACCGGCAGCCACCACCGCCTGGTTCAGCGGCGGGAAATCGTCACCGGTAATCACCGCCTTGACGCCCGGGACCGCCAGCGCCTTGCTGATGTCGATGCGCTTGATACGGGCGTGCGGGTGCGGGCTGCGCACCACCTTGCCATGCAGCATGTCGGGCAGATGGAAGTCATCACCGAACTTGGCCTGGCCGGTGACCTTGTCGATACCGTCACGACGCAGCGGCGTGGTGCCCAGGACCCGCCACTTGCGGGGTTTGTATTCGGGTTCCATGTTCATTACGCAGCCTCCATTGCCTTGCCGGCCTTAAGAACGGCCCGCACCAGCTTGTCGTAACCCGTGCAGCGGCACAGGTTGCCGGCCAGCCACAGCCGGACCTCTTCCTCGCTCGGGCTCGGATTGCTCTGCAGCAGTGACTTGGACGCCATCAGGAAACCCGGCGTGCAAATACCGCACTGCATGCCCGTTTCCTCGATAAACGCCTGCTGCAGAGGATGCAGCTTGTCGGTGGTGCCCAGGCCTTCGACCGTCTCGACGGTGCGCCCCTGTGCCTCGACGCCCAGCACACAGCACGAGTTCACCAGCACGCCGTCAAGCAGCACGCTGCAGGCGCCGCAGTTGCCGTCGTTGCATCCTTCCTTGGTGCCGGTCATGTACAGCACGTCGCGCAGCGACTCGAGCAGACTCTGCCTCGGCTCGGCCAGGAACTCCCGGGCCTCGCCATTGATGGTGGTTTCTACGTGGACTTTCTTGGCCATGACGCTCAGGCTCCCTTGGCACGTTCGACGGCACCGCGCAGCGCGCGGGCGGTGAGCACCTTGACCAGGTGCCTGCGTTGTTCGACCGTACCGCGCATGTCGGTGATCGGCCTCGCCACGGCCTGGGCATCGTCGGCCGCCAGCTGAATGGCGTCTTCGCCCACCGGCTTGCCCGCCAGCAGCGCGCCGGCCTCGGCGGCGAAGATCGGCGTCGGACCCACGGAGGCCAACGCAATGCGTGCCGACACGAAGGTCTGCTTGGCCGCGTCCAGCACCACACTGGCCCCCACACCGGCAACGGCGATATCCATCTCGTTGCGCGGAATGAAGCGCAGATACTTGGCGCCGCTGTTGGCCTGGGGCGCCGGAATGAAGACACTGACCAGAAGCTCGTCGTCGGCCAGACAGGTCTTGCCGGGTGCGACGCAAAAACGCTCCACCGGCACCTCGCGCGTGCCGCCCGGCCCCAACACCCTGGCCACCGCGCCCAATGCGATCAGTGTCGGTATCGCATCGCCACTGGGCGCGGCATTGCACAAATTCCCGCCGATGGTCGCGCGCCCCTGGATGTGGACACTGCCGATCAAACTGACCGAGTCGATCAACGCCGGGTAACGCCGGCTGACGTCGGCATGCTCCCAAATGCGCCGACACGGGACGGCCGCACCAACGGTCAGGCCGTCGGCCGTCAACGCCAGTTCGTTCAGTTCCGGAATACGCTTGCCGTCCACCACCAAGCCGGGCTTGCGGCGGCCGACGCGCATGTTGACGATCAGGTCGGTGCCGCCGGCCAGCACGCGGGCGTTGCCCTGTGCGCCTGACAGCAGCGTGACCGCCTCGCCCAACGACTCGGGCGCAGCATAGTCGAAGCTGTGCATAGGCTTTTTGAACTCCTTCTCTCTTTAAAAAGGGCAAGGCCCATCATCGTTGACAGGACGAGGCTGTGTCGGCCGCCTGACGCCACGTTAATCGCGACGCACAGGCGCCAAAATCCCGAGTGGCAGACTCTAGCAACTAAGCGCGCGGCTTGTCACCGATCACTGACCGACCGCTTGGACCGGCCGCTTGTCGCGCACCGACACCGCCGCAATACCGGCCAGGGCCAAGGGCACCATCAGCGCCCAGAAAAACCCCTGCGGCCCGAAATCTGCCAGCACAAAACCGCCCGCGGCGCCGCCGAGCACCGTGCCTACCCGCCCCAGGCCGATCGCCCAACCGACACCACTGGCCCGCACCGCCGTTGGGTAAATGGAAACGGCCAGATAATTGAGCGCGATCTGCGGCCCGCCCACCAGCAAGCCACTCAAGCCCACTGCGGCGAATACCAGAGCCCAGTTGACGCTGCCGGCGCCGGTGGCAACGGCCAGGATCGCCGAGACCCCCACGGCTCCGACCAACAGCCAGAGAATGACCCGCCGCACGGGCAGGCTCGGCAGCCACCAGGCCAGCGGCAACATGAACACCAGCGCGGCACCGTTCAAGGTAACCGTTGCCAGGCCGGCCCGGTCCTCGGGCAATCCGGCAGCGCTCAGCACCGACGGGACCCACAGCACCAGCCCGAACCAGGCTACCCAGTTGAAAAAGTAGGTCGCCCAGATGGCCAGCGTGTTGTGTCGCAGGTCCGGCGCCAGCAGCGCCATGGCGCCTACCCGGGCTGGCGGCTCCGGCAACGT
This sequence comes from Gammaproteobacteria bacterium, assembly GCA_003526065.1. Next base: position 12,518 of record DQBD01000251.1, read on the forward strand.
GAAAACGACGTCCCGCCACGAAGTCGCCTCAGGCGCCACCCGCGCCAGCAACTGGCGCAGTCGCGAGTGTTGCCCCGTACGGGCCAGGAAATACGGCGACTCGGGAAAAACGCGCATAAGGACTGGCAACGCCAGCAGCGGCGCCACGCCCCCGATCACGAACACCCCTTGCCAGCCCCAGGCCGGTATCACCTGCCCGGCGATCAGCCCACCCAGGATGGCGCCCACCGGCAGACCAAGACCAGCGAGCAACATCACCACGCCACGGTGGCGCGTTGGTGAAAACTCGGAGGCCAGCGTATACACGTTGGGCGCCGCACCGCCCATGCCGATACCGGTCAGGAAGCGCAGGACCACCAACTGCCCGACAGAGTCCGCCAGGGCGGTGAGCAGGGAAAACAGTCCGAACATCGCCGTGGCCAACAACACCGCCACCCGACGACCATAGCGATCACCGATCGGACCGAACACCACCGCGCCGAGCGCCATGCCGGCCACCCCGGCGGTCACGATGGGCGCCAGCCCACGCGGCCCGACGCCGAGCGCCTGCGCCAACGCGGGCCCGGCGAAGGCAATCGCCTGGGTATCGAATCCGTCGAACAAGGTCACGATGAAGCACAGCAGCACCACGTGCACCTGGTAGCGACCAAAACGGGCATCATCGAACCACCGCGGCAGCAACACGCCGGCTCCCATCGCCATCGTCTCCTCCCTGACCAGTTATGGCGCGCGAAGCATAGCAGTCGTCCGCCAGTGTTCCGGCGGGCCAAGGCGGATACTTAACGAGCGTTGACATGAGCGTCGACCGGTGCCAGCATCCGTCCACGTCTTTATTAGAAAAATGAAACATGTTTCGGAGGGTGGGGAGGTCATGGGGTGACGGTACGGTCTGAACCGGCTGCACCCCACTTTTTTTCTGCACAACTGACTACAAAAATCCCACTGGAGTCTTGCCTCCCCGGCCACGGACGGCCCGCAATGCCCGTTGCGCTTAAAGCGCACCGGTTCGGTGCTGTCACAGGGTATTGGAGGGGTAACGATGAAGAAGGTATGGGGCGCGCTTTGCGCCATTCTGCTGAGCGCCACGGTCGCCAGCACGGCGAGCGCCAAGGTATCGCCG
>DQBD01000036.1:0-7716 GCA_003526065.1 Gammaproteobacteria bacterium
CCGGGCGCCGCACCAGTTGCTGGAAGGCGGCGGCCAGGCGCGGCGTGCGTCGGGCCCGCCACACCAGCAGCAGCGTGGCGGCGACGATGATCCACAGCAGCAGGTCGGTGGTCAGCAGCACCGGCTGGATGGAACCGATGGTCACTGCAGGCGCACCCGTGGATCGGCCAGGGTGTAGGACACGTCGGTCAGCAGCAAGCCGAGCAGGTACAGCACGGCACCCAGGAACACCATGGCGCGCACGATGGAGAAGTCCTGGCTCTGGATGGCGTCGATGGTGTAGCTGCCGAGCCCCGGAATGGCGAAGAACGATTCGGTCAGCAGGCTGCCCATGAACAGCAGCGGCAGCACCGCCACCACGCCGGTCAGGATGGGAATGGCGGCGTTGCGCAGCACGTGACGGCCCAGCACCCGCCCCTCCGGCAGGCCCTTGGCGCGGGCCGTGCGCACGTAGTCCTTGCCGGCTTCCTCCAGGAACAGCAGCCGGTACCAGCGCATGCCGCTGCCGAGCCCGGACAGCACGCCCACCAGCAGGGGCAGGATCAGGAACTTGAGGCCAGCGAGGCCGTCAAGCCAGCCGGAAACCGGCGCCAGGCGCAGCAGCTTGGCCAGCAGGTACTGCGCGCCGATGATGTAGAACAGGGTCGAGATGGACATGGCCAGCACGGCGACGAACACGCCGGTGTGTTCCAGCCGGCTGCCGCGCACGAACACCATGCCCAGCGCCAGCGTGATGTTGACCAGCAGGCCCAGCAGCAGGCTCGGCACGGCGATGGCCAGGCTCGGCCCCATGCGCTGGCGTATGTCGCGGCCGATGTCGCGGCCGTCGTCGGCGCGGCCGAAATCGAACACCAGCAGCCGCGCCGATTTCTGGAAGAACAGGGTCTCGGTCAGGCGCGACAGGCCGTGTTCCTGCGGTGCGTAGAACAGCGGCCGGTCGTAGCCGCGGGCGCGTTTCCAGCTGTCGATCGCCTCGGCGGTGACATGCTTGTCGCCCAGGTGCAGCCGGGCCATGTCGTCCGGGCTGTTGACCATGAAGAACAGCGCGAACGTGAGCAGGTTCACGCCGATCAGGATCGGCACCGCGTACAGCAGCCGGCGCAGCAGGTAGGCGGTCATGGCCGTCCACTGCCGGCGGCCAGGGCACCGGCGCGCTGGCGCCGGCGCCACAGCCGCCAGCCGGGCACGCAGGCCAGTGCCAGCAGGCCCAGCGCGATCAGCACCGGTGTCCACTGCGGCCGGTTCCAGGCCCACCGCTGCTGCGCCCGCAGCTGCGGGTCCAGGCGCTGGTACTTGAGGGTGTTGTTGGCCATGTCGTTGGGTTTCAGGTTGCCGTTCCAGCCGTGGTCCAGCACCACCTGCTGCGGGTGGAAGCCGGCCGCCCACGGCGCGTCGCGGTGGATCAGCGCCACCATGCGGTCGATCAGCCGCTGGCGCTCGGCGTTGTTCGGCAGGATGCGCATGCGCTCGAACAGGCGGTCGAATTCGGCGTTGTGGTAATTGCTGGCGTTCTCGCCGCCGTGCTTGACCTTGCCGTGCGGGCCGTAGAACAGGAACAGGAAGTTTTCCGGGTCGGGGTAGTCGGCGTTCCAGCCCCACTGGTAGATCTGCGCCAGGCCGCGGCGCATCTTGTCCTGAAAGCGGTTGTAGTCGGTGCTGCGCACCACCAGCTGCACGCCGAGCTTGGCGAATTGCTTGCGCAGCCAGTCGAGGTAGCTCTTGGCGTCGGGTCCGCTGGCCATGGTGTCGAAGTACAGCACCAGCGGCGCGCCGGCGGCGCTGCGCCCGTTCGGGTAGCCGGCGGCGCGCATCAGCGCCCGCGCCCGGTCGATGCCCAGGCGCTGCGGCTGGCCGTCGACCCAGCGATACACCTGCCGGTTCATGCCGGCGTGGCCGTCCCGGTAGCCGAAGATGCCCGGCGGCAGCGGGCCCTGCATGGCGACGCCGAGGCCATTCTGGAAGATGGCGATCGATTCTTCCTGGTCGATGGCGATGGCAATGGCCTGGCGCAGGGCACGGCGCTCGGCGCTGTAGCCGCCGACCGTGTCGTCCAGCATGTTGAAGCCGGTGTAGTAGACCGAGGTGGCGACGCTGGAACTGAGGCGCATGCCGCGCTCGCGCATGGCGTCGGTCAGCGCCAGCTCACCGCCGGCGCCGAGGTTGACCACCTGATCGAAACTGTCCTGGCCGACCGGCGAGCGGTCGTAGTAGCCCTGCAGGAACTTGGTCCATACCGGGATGCTTTCGCGCTCCAGGCTGAACACGGCCCGGTCGATGAACGGCATCGACTTGCCGGCGTCGGCCAGCAGGCCGGCCGCGGCGTCCGTGGGCTCGCCGTCGGACGGGTAGGGCTCGCCGCGGAACAGCGGGTTGCGCTCGAGCACCATGCGCCGGTTGGGGTCGTTCACGGTCAGCATGTACGGACCGGTCCCGACCGGGTACCAGTCGAGGGTGATGTTCTTCTCGATCAGGCCCGGCTGGCTGTAGAAGCGGTCCGCCTCCCACGGCAGCGGAGCGAAAAACGGCATCGCCAGCCAGTACTCGAACTGCGGATACACGTCGTTCAGGTGAATGCGCAGGGTGTAGCGGTCGGGTGTCTGCACGCCGCTGAGCTCGAACGGCCGTAAATCGAGCCACCCGTCCGTGTCCGACGATGCCTCGGCCAGCGCCTCGGCCAGCTCGCCGAAGCCGGCAAGGTGCGTGCGCAGCAGGCTGCGGATGGGAGACTGCACGCGCGGACTGGCCAGGCGCTTGATCTGATAGGCGAAATCGGCGGCGGTCAGTTCGCGGCTGTCCTGTGCCGGGAAGTCACCCAGGGCGTCGATGTCCGCCAGCGTCGCGGCGTCGAGCCGGTGGTAGCGCAGCCGGCCCTGTGCGTCACGGGCGAACGCGGGGTGTGGTGCGTAACGGATGCCGGGGCGGATGCGCAGTTCGTAGACGCTGGTCACCGCACGTGCCGGATCGGTCCCGGGCGGCAAGGCCCGGCCGCCGGCGTCCAACAGCGTCACCGTCGGCAGCGCGGTGGCGGTCAGCGGCACCAGTGTGTAGGGCCGGCGCAGGTAGTGATACTGCAGCGGCGGTTCGTATACCTGGTGCAGGAACACGTACTCGTTCGAGCTGTAGGCGATGGCCGGGTCCAGATGTTTTGGCCGCGCCGCGAACGCCGCATACAGGGTGTTGGCCGTACGCTCGGCGGCCGGGTAGGGGCTGTTCAGCGGCACCTCGCCACAGCCGGCCAGCATGAACAGCAGGGCGGGCAGCAGCAGGCGTAATGGGGACTGGCGGCGCATCGCGGCCGATTCTGCCATACGGCCCGAGCCACGGTGGCCGGTCAGGGAAGACAGACCCGGCGGCGGCTATAATGCGCGCCCGATCAGGCGAAGGGCAGGGGGTTTCGAATGGGTTTTTTGGCCGGTAAACGCGCACTCATCGTCGGCGTGGCGAGCGATCGCTCCATCGCCACCGGAATTGCCGAGGCGATGCACCGCCAGGGCGCCGAACTGGCGTTCACCTATCAGAACGACAAGCTGCGCACGCGGGTGGAGGACTTCGCCGGTGCCTGTGGCAGTGACATCTGCCTGCCGATGGACGTCGCCGACGACGCGCAGATCGACGCCGCCTTCGCCGCGCTGGGGCAGCGCTGGGACGGGTTTGACATCGTCGTGCACAGCGTCGCCTTCGCTCCGCGCGAAGAGCTGCAGGGCAGCTTCGTCGACGCAGTGACCCGCGAGGGTTTCCGCGTGTCGCACGACATCAGCGCCTACAGCCTGGCGGCGCTGGCCAAGGCGGCCAAGCCCATGCTGCGCCCGAACGCGGCCTTGCTGGCGCTGACCTACCTCGGCGCCGTGCGGGTGTTGCCCAACTACAACGTCATGGGCCTGGCCAAGGCCAGCCTGGAGGCGTGTGTCCGCTACCTGGCGGCCTCCATGGGGCCCGACGGGGTACGGGTCAACGGCATTTCCGCCGGACCGATCCGCACGCTGGCGGCGTCCGGTATTTCCGGCCTGCGCGGCATGCTGGACTACCACGCCGACCATGCGCCGTTGCGACGCAACGTCACCATCGAGGATGTGGGTAACGTGGCCGCGTTCCTGTGTTCGGACCTGGCCGCCGGTGTCACCGGCGAGATCAGCTACGTCGACGCCGGTTACAACATCGTCGGCATGGGCGGCTGACCGCGCCCGGTGCAGGCTGCCTCAGGAGGCGGCCTGCACCACGCGCACCGCGTGACGCTCGCGCAGGGACTGCAGCAGGTCGTTCAGGGTCTGCTCGGCGCGGATCGCCTGCAGCTGTTCGCGCAGCGCCTCGCGGGCCTCGCTGTCATCTGCCTGCGGGCCGGGTCGCCGGCCGGTGACGGCGACCAGCGCGTAGCTGCCGTCGGGCAGGCTGAGTCCGGCATACCGGGGCTGTTCGTCCCCGACCGGCAGAGCGAACGCCTTCTCGACGACCGTCGCCGGCAGCCCTTCCTTGCCCTCGCGGCCGATGTCGGTGATTTCGTTGAACTGCACGTCGACGGGGTTGCCGGCGTTGAGTGCCTCGACCAGTTGCTCGCCGGCATCGCGCGCCGCGGCGGCGGCATTTTCGCGCTGTAGCTGCTGTACCACCGCCTCGCGCACGTCGGCCAAAGGCTGTACCGCTGCGGGCGAATGTTCGAGCACCCGCAGCACCGCATAGCGGCCCGGGTCGAGTTCGAATACCTCGCTGTTGTCGCCAGCGAGTACGTCGGCACTGAAGGCGTGGTGCAGGAATTGCGGGTTCGCTGCCGGGCCTTCGCCACCGGAGCGCGGGAACGGCCCGAGCTCGCGAACTTCAAGGTCCACGGCCTCAGCGGCTGGCGCCAGGCTGTCCGGCTGCTCGAAAGTCAGGCGGCGCAGCGTTTCGGCGGCGGAAAAGAAACGCTCCTCGGCCAGCTCGCGTTGCAGGCGTTGGCGCACGGTGTCGCGGACTGCTTCCAGCGACGGTGTGTTTCCCGGTTTCACCGCCGTCACTTCCAGCAGGTGGAAGCCGAAGGGCGTGCGTACCGGTTCGCTGACCGTGTCCGGCGCCAGGCTGAAAGCTGCTTCATCGAAGGCGGGCGTCATGCTGCCCGGGCTCAGGAAGCCGAGGTCGCCGCCCTGGCTGGCCGAGCCGGAATCGTCCGATTCCGTTTTGGCCAGCGCCGCGAAGTCGCCGCCGTCGAGCAGGGCGGCGCGCAATTCGGTGGCCTTGCGACGGGCCTGTTCGACCGTCTCCGCCGGTGCGTTTTCGGGCACCTGCAGCAGGATGTGACGCACGCGCCGCTGCTCAGGGTCACTCAGCTCCGGCTTCATGGCCTCGTAGCGAGTCTCCAGCATGGCGTCGTCGACATTGATCTGCGTCGCCAGCGCGTCCAGGCTCAGCTCCAGGTAGGCCACGCGCACCTGTTCGGCGGTGCGAAAGCGCTCGCGGTGCGCCTCGTAATAGGTTTCTACGACGTCGTCCGCCGGCGGTTCGTCGGGAACGTATTCCTGCCAGTCGAGCGTTGTCACGCGCAGGTCTCGGCGTTCGAACCACAGGGCGGCCAGGCGCTCGAGTTCCTCGGGCGCCACGAAGGCCGAGCGGGCCAGGCCGGCTTCGAGTTGCTGCAGCGCCAGTGACTGGCGCAGGTCATCCTCGAACTGCACCGGCGTCAGCCCCTGGCGGCGCAGTCGCGATTCGTACAGCCCGCGGTCGAAACCGTTCTCGCCGGAGAATGCGGGGACCGACTGAATCAACGCGGCCACGGCGGTATCCGTTACGTGCAGGCGCCGTTCGGCGGCGGCCTGTAACAGCAATTCGCGGTTGATCAGTCGCTGCAGTACAGCGTTGCGGGTGCCGGCGTTCTCCAGCAGTTCCGGCGAGTAGGCGTCACCCAGGGCGGCGCGCAGGCGCTCGGCCTCGACTCGCATGGCCTGGTCCAGCGCCTGGGCGGTGATGGTGCTGTCGCCAACGTGGGCGACGACCCGTGTGGTGTCGGGCTGCACGTAGGAGCCGATACCCCACAGGGCAAACGGCACCACCAGCAAAACGAGGATGGTGCTGACAAGCCACCGGGGTGCTTTCTCGCGGATGTGTTCAAGCATGCTGATTTTTCAGGTTGCAGATAACACAAAGGGCGAAGCCGACTTTACTCGGCTCCACCCTTCGCGGCTGGTATCTGGCAATTTGCCAATATGGCGGAGCGGACGGGACTCGAACCCGCGACCCCCGGCGTGACAGGCCGGTATTCTAACCAGCTGAACTACCGCTCCTAATGCATTCGGTGGGTGCTGAGAGGATCGAACTCCCGACATCCGCCGTGTAAAGGCGACGCTCTACCAGCTGAGCTAAGCACCCTGCAGGAAGCGGCTATTTTATGCCGTCTTTGAGACCTTTGCCAGCTTTAAATTTGGCGGTCTTGCTGGCCTTGATCTTGATGGGCGCACCGGTGCGCGGATTGCGGCCGGTACGAGCGCCGCGTTTGCCGACCGAGAACGTTCCGAAGCCGACGATGGTGACGCTGTCGCCCTTCTTCAGCGCCGCGGTGATGGCATCAACTGCCGAGTCCAGAGCACGACCGGCAGCGGCCTTGGAAATCTCGGCGCCGTCCGCGATCGCATCAATCAGGTCAGATTTATTCACGTGAGTCCCCCTGGGAGTGGTTGGTTTGCCCCTGAGCGTAAGTGACCCCGCAAGCAGGCGAAAAAATCGCACCAAATCGCGGTCGGCGAGTTATACCAACGCCAAAAAACGCGTGTCAACAAACGCCTCGGTCGCGTCTCAATGGGCAAGATAATTCTCGGGCGAAGCCGGCCGTGGCTCGCTGCCGCTGCCGGGCGGTTGTCCGGGGTCGGGTGCCTCGGACAGGGCCTGCTGGAACACCTCGTCGATCCAGTGCACGGACTGAATCTCCAGGCGTTGCGTGACGTCTTTCGGAACGTCCGCCAAGTCTTTCTCATTCTCCTTAGGAATGAGTACCTTGCGGATGCCTGCCCGTAGCGCCGCGAGCAGCTTTTCCTTCAGTCCGCCGATTGGCAATACCTCGCCGCGCAGGGTGATTTCCCCGGTCATCGCGACCTCGGCACGTACCCGCCGGCCACTGAGTGCCGAGGTCAGTGCGGTCACCATGGCGATGCCGGCGCTGGGCCCATCCTTGGGAATGGCACCTTCCGGTACATGCAGGTGGAAATCGTTTTGCTGAAAGCGTTCTGCGGCGATGCCAAGCTGCTCGGCACGGCTGCGGACCACGGTCATGGCCGCCTTCACCGATTCCTGCATGACTTCGCCGAGCTGCCCGGTGAGGGTTAGATTGCCCTTGCCAGGGACCACCGCGGCTTCTACGGTCAGCAATTCACCGCCGACTTCGGTCCACGCCAGGCCGGTAACCTGGCCGATGCGGTCCTCGGTGTCGGCCAGGCCGTGCCGATAGCGCGGAACGCCCAGGTAGTCCGCCAGGTTGGCCGGTGTCACCTTGAGCTTGCCGCGACGGCTCTTCTGCACCACCTGGCGCACTGCCTTGCGACAGACCTTGTTGATCTCGCGCTCGAGGTTGCGCACGCCAGCCTCGCGCGTGTAGCGCTGGATGATGCCGCGTACGGCCGGCTCGTCGAAGGCGATCTCGCTGTCCTTGAGGCCGTTGTCGGCAATGGCCTTGGGGATCAGGTAGCGGGTGGCGATGTTGAGCTTCTCGTCCTCGGTGTAGCCGGGCAGGCGGATCACCTCCATGCGGTCGAGCAGCGG
>DQBD01000036.1:8005-9953 GCA_003526065.1 Gammaproteobacteria bacterium
GGAATGTTGAGCGTGTTGGCGGTAGCCACGAACAGCACGTCCGACAGGTCGTAATCGACTTCCAGGTAGTGATCGTTGAAGGCGTGGTTCTGCTCCGGGTCCAGTACCTCGAGCAGCGCCGAGGCCGGATCGCCGCGGAAGTCCATGGCCATCTTGTCGACTTCATCGAGCATGAACACCGGGTTGCGCGTGCCGACCTTGGCCAGGTTTTGTAGAACCTTGCCCGGCAGCGAGCCGATGTAGGTACGGCGGTGGCCACGGATCTCGGCCTCGTCACGCACGCCGCCGAGCGACATGCGCACGAACTTGCGGCCGGTGGCGTTGGCGATGGAGCGACCCAGGGAAGTCTTGCCGACACCCGGCGGACCGACCAGGCACAGGATCGGCCCCTTGAGCTTGCGCACGCGCTGCTGCACGGCCAGGTACTCGAGGATGCGCTCCTTGACCTTCTCGAGCCCGAAATGGTCCTTGTCGAGTACCTGCTGGGCGAGGTCCAGATCGCGTCGCACGCGGCTTTGCTTGCGCCACGGTACCTGCACGATCCAGTCGAGGTAATTGCGCACCACGGTGGCTTCGGCGGCCATCGGCGACATGGTGCGCAGTTTGTTCAGCTCACTGCGTGCCTTGGCCAGTACGGTCTTCGGTGGGCGTACTTCCTCCAGGCGTCGCTCGAGCTCGTCCAGGTCGTTGCCGCCGTCCTCGAGCTCGCCGAGCTCTTTCTGGATGGCGCGCATCTGCTCGTTCAGGTAGTACTCGCGCTGGCTCTTCTCCATTTGCCGCTTGACCCGGCCGCGCATGCGCTTCTCGACTGCCAGCAAGTCGATTTCGGTCTCGAGCAGGTTAAGCAGGTGCTCCAGGCGCGGCACGATGTCCACGATCTCGAGCAGTTCCTGCTTCTTGGCCAGACGCACGGGCAGATGGGCGGCGATGGTGTCTGCCAGGCGCGAGGAGTCGGCGATTTCCGCCAGCGCGGTCAGTGCCTCTGGAGGCACTTTCTTGCTGCCACGCACGTATTGCTCGAACTGTTCGAGCACGCTGCGCTGCAGCACGGTGTCTTCCTTGGGGTCGACCGGGCCCGCCTGGGGCACCTGCAGCTGCGCCGTGAAGCACCCTTCGGCAGGCTCCCAGTGGGTGACGCTGGCGCGATCGAGCCCTTCTACCAGCACCTTTACCGTGCCGTCTGGCAGTTTGAGCATTTGCAGGACGTGCGCGACCACGCCGCTGTCGTAGATGTCGTCCGGGCCAGGGTCGTCCAGGGCAGCGTCTTTCTGTGCCGCCAGGAAAATGCGCTTGCCGTGGTCTTCGCTCAGGTTGAGCGCGGCGATGGATTTTTCCCGGCCAACGAACAGCGGGATCACCATGTGCGGGAATACCACCACGTCGCGCAGTGGCAGGACCGGCAGGGTCAGGGTTTCGGCGTCATCGCCGGAATGGGCTTGGATGGGGTCGGACACCCGGAAGGCCTCGAGAAAGTAGGAGTGGGCGGCGCACGCCGCTGCCAGGAAGGGCAGATGGTGGCGGCGCCCTAGAATTCAAGCCCCGCAGCGACGGGGTGTGTCCCCGGAGCGGGGCGGCGTCAGTCGCCGGCTGCGCCTTGTTGCAGCGGCGCATCCTCGTAGATCAGCAGCGGCTTGGCGTCGGTGCTGAGGACGTTTTCGTCATACACGACCTTCTTCAGGTTATGCATCGACGGCAGCTCGAACATCATGTCGAGCAGGGCGTGTTCGAGGATCGAGCGCAGGCCGCGGGCACCGGTCTTGCGTTCCATCGCCTTGTCGGCGATGGCGTCCAGCGCCTCGGGACGAAACTCGAGTTCCACACCTTCCATCTTGAACAGCTTCTGATACTGCTTGATGAGGGCGTTCTTGGGCTCGGTCAGAATGCGGATCAGGGACTCGCGGTTCAGTTCGGCCAGGGTCGCGACCACCGGCAGGCGGCCGACGAATTC
>DQBD01000178.1:0-500 GCA_003526065.1 Gammaproteobacteria bacterium
CTACCTCGACAGCTCGGTCGAGGCGCTGCACGCCGGCTACACCCACATCCAGAACAACACCGGCCAGAACGCCCAGTCCGGCACGGCCCTGTACCTGGGGCCCGGCATGGTCACCCTGCACCGCAGTCACCGGGCCATTTCGGCACCGCTGGGCATCGGCGAGCGCGACCTGGCGCCGATGGAGGCACTGGCCTTCAAGTACGGCGGGCCGACCACGCCCTACGACCCACGCGTGCGCGAGCGCCCGTTGCCGCCGGCGCTGAACGTCAGCCGGCTCGACAACTGGGCCTTCGACGTACTCGAGATTTTTCCCAACACGCTCATTTTCCAGAGCGCGGCGCTGTACGCGGTGCTGTCGCTGTGGCCGAGCGCCGTCGACCGGACGCGGTTCGACGCACAGGTCTACATGCCGGCGCCGACCAATGCCGCCGAGCGGGTGGCCATCGAATACGGACTTGTGTCGTTGCGCGACGTGATGCGCGAGGACCTGAACATGGCCG
>DQBD01000178.1:642-8303 GCA_003526065.1 Gammaproteobacteria bacterium
AAATGGCGGTGCGCCACAGCTATGCGGTGGTCGACCGTCTGGTGCATGCGTACCTGGCCGGCCGCGTTGCCTGATTACCGCCCAAAGGAGCTTGACATGACCGAAACCGCGACCCTGCCCGCCGCATTCGCCGCGCTGCAGCCGTACGTCGACACCTGGGCGCTGGCGGACGAGAACAGCCGCTTCCACAAGCGCATCAACGCGCCCTTGGAAGAGTTGCGCGTGTTCTACGACGCCATTGCCCCGCACATGGAAGCGGTCATGCAGCACCTGCAGGGCTGTCCGGTAGCGGGCCTGCCTGCGGCCGACGAGGCATTGCTGCGGCTCGCCCTTTCCTACGCGGAAGTGTCGCGCGTGTTCGAGGTCTGGCAGCAGCAGGACGTGCGCGCCGACTTCTTCGACCCGGCCCGTCTGCGCTGCGTCGGCTTCGAAGCGGCCCAGGCCTGACGGCACCGGCGCCATGGACAGCACCGACCTGCAGCAGCGCCTGCTGGCGCTCGAGACGCGACTGCTTCGCCTGGAGGACACCGAAGCGATTCGTGCCCTCAAGTGCGAGCACGCGCTGGCGTCCGACGACCCGGTGCATCTGCGCGAGCGCCTGCTGGCGATCGTCACCGACGACATCGAGCTCGATTACGGCGCCGAGTTCGGCTGTCACCGCGGCAAGGACACGCTGGCCCGTCTGCTGGAGAACACGCCGTTCGCCTGGACCTTCCACTGCATGATCCCGAAGCGCATCGACCTGGCGCCGGATGGACGGACCGCGACCGGCATTTGGTACCTGTGGGAGCCGGCCGTGACGGCACCGACCGATGGCAGCACCCCGCAAGCGGTCTGGCTGGCCGGCGTGTACCAGGACACCTACCGCAAGCAAGCGGATGGCCGCTGGCTGATCGCCCGTCTGGCGCTCGAAACGCGCCTGATGGCGCCTTACGAAACCGGTTGGGCGCAGCGCCGCATTGCAACAGCACAAAGCGCCTGGGCCGATGCGGCCCACGCCTGAATCTCATCACCCAAAGACCAGGAGCCCGTCGATGGACATGAAAACCAATGATCTGCTGCTACCGCATCGCTGGGCCGAGAAGTACCCGCAGTTCGGTACCGAGCCGCTGCCGATCGAGCCGGTCATCTCGCAGGAGTTCTTCGAGCTCGAACGGGACAAGATCTTTCGCCGCGCCTGGTTGCAGGTGTGCCGGGTGGAAGACGTGCCGAACCCGGGCAGCTACTTCAACCGCCACCTCGAACTGCTGAACACGCACGTGCTCATCACGCGCGGTGACGACGGCCAGCTGCGTGCCTTCCACAACATGTGCTCACACCGCTGCAACAAGCTGGTCTGGCAGGAGCAGGGGCAGGCCAGGTTCCACGACTGCAAGTTTCACGGCTGGATCTACGACAGCGCCGGCCGGCTGGTGGATGTGCCCGACGAAGGCAACTTCTTCAACTTCAGCAAGGACGACAACGGCCTGACGCCGATTCACATCGATACCTGGCAGGGCTTCGTGTTCATTTGTCTGGATGCCAAGCCGCAGCAGACGTTGCGCGAGTACCTGGGCGGTGTGGTGGACATGCTGGAAGGCTACCCGTTCGACGCCTTCGAGCTCGGCTACGGCTACAAGAGCCGGCTGGACTGCAACTGGAAGATCGCCGTCGACTCGCAGCAGGAGGCTTATCACGCCTGCTACCTGCACCGCCGAACGCTCGGCGACATCTGCGTGGCCAAGGACAACCCGTTCATGCACGCGCTCGACATCCAGTTCTTCGGGCCGCACCGCATGATTTCCCTGCCGTTTCCAGGCGAGTACTCACCCACGCCGATGGCCGAGATCAGCGCCAGGCATGCCTGGACCATCAAGAAAGAGGGGCACGGCACGCTGGACCCGAACACCCTGCCCAAGGGGGTCAACCCGACCCGCGCCAAGCACTGGGTGTTCGACATGTACCTGATCTGGCCGAACTTCTGGATCGCCGTGTTCGACGGCGCCTACCAGACGCACAACTTCTGGCCGACGGCCGTCGACGGCATGTATCAGGAAATCAAGATGCACATCGTGCCGCCGCGTACCCCCAGCGAGCTGTTCGCGATGGAGCACGCCAAGTGCATGAACCGCGACACCTGGGTCGAGGACTTCAGCACCCTGGAAACGACCCAGACCGTGCTCAGGTCCGGCGGCAAGACGCATTTCATCCTGCAGGACGAAGAGATTCTGCTGCGGCACTTCTACGCCACGCTGGAAGCAGCCGTACGCAGCTGAAGACGCCCGCCACCCCCCGAGGAAGACACCGATGGCCAGTGTTGATTTACCGCCCCAGTTCGACTACCTCGCCCGCTTTGCCGGTTGGGCACTCGACTCCGAGCGCGCGCGCAACCGCAAGCGTCTTGCCAGCTCGATGCAAGAGATCAAGGAGTTCTACGACGTGATGCTCGCCAGCGTGGACGAAGCGCTCGAGCACCTGAACCGGTTTTCCCTGGACGCCCTGCCGGTCGCCGAACGCAACCTGCTGAACCTGACGCTGTCGCTGGCCGAGGTGGCCAACGCCGTGGAGCTGTTCAAGACGCAGCCCGGCGTGGTCGACGGCTTCGACATGGAGCGCTTCTACCTGATTCACGAAGGCGAGGCGGTGCCGGCGCGCTGAGCCGGTGCCGTCGCCCTTGCCAACTCACGGAGCTTACCTGCAGTGACGATTCAACTTGGCGGCTTTTTCATGCCCAACCACCCGCCCGAGCGGGCCTTGGTCGATGCCCACGAGTGGGATCTGAAGGTCATCGAACATCTGGACACGATCGGCTTCGACGAGGCCTGGATCGGTGAGCACTTCACGGCACCCTGGGAGCCGATCGTGGCGCCGGACATCATGATCGCCCAGGCGATCACGCGCACCCGGAAGATTCGCCTCGGCCCCGGTGGCCACCTGTTGCCCTACTACAACCCGGCGGTGCTGGCGCATCGCATCGCTTACCTCGACCACCTGTCCGGCGGCCGGATCATGTTCGGCATCTCGACCGGCGGCGTGCCGACCGACTGGCGGCTGTTCGACTACGTCAACATGGGCGAGCACAACCGCGAGAAGGCACAGGAAGCGGTCGAGATCATCCTGAAGATCTGGAACGAGCCGGGTCCGTGGGAGTACGCCGGCAAGTACTGGAACATCAGCCTCCCGGAGCCGATGTTCGGTTCCCTGCAGTACCACATGAAGCCGCTGCAGCAGCCGCATCCGCCGCTGGCCATCGCCGGCCTGAGTCCGAAGTCGCCGACCCTGAACGTCGCCGGGCAGTACGGCCTGTGGCCACTGAGCATCGCCTTCAGTCACCGCCATCTGCTGTCGCACTGGCAGTCGGTGGCAGAGGGTGCCGAGCGCGCGGGTCTCACCGCCGATCGCTCCACCTGGCGCATCAACACGCCCGTCTACGTCGCGCAGACCGACGACGAGGCCCTGCGCCAGGTGGTCGACGGCCCCATCGGGCGGGCCTTCGACGAATACCTGATGCCGCTGTGGAAGGCCGCAGGCCTGATCAACGCCTTCAAGGAAGACCCGTCCGATCCGGACGACAGCGTCACCGTCGAGCGCATGGCCCGCGACGCCTGGCTGGTCGGTTCGCCGCAGACGGTCGCCGACAAGTTTGTCGAGCTGTACCGCTACACCGGCGGTTTCGGCGGCGTGCTGGCCACCGTGTTCGATCACTCCGAGCCGCAGTACGAGGCGGCCTGGTTCGAGTCGCTGCGCCTGATGGCGCAGGACGTGATGCCGGCGGTCAAGGCCCGCCTGGCCTGATCCGCGCACGCCAACGCCGGGAGGAATGTCGTGAACGAGGTTGTGAATCATCGCTACGCGAACCAGTTTGCCGAGTTCGGCCGCGGCCCGGTGTCGGTCGAGCCGTCACGTTCGCCAACGTGGTTCGAGGACGAGCGTCTGGCCATCTTCAATCGCTGCTGGCTGAACGTTGGTCGGCTCGACGACGTGCCGCAGCCGGGTGATTACCTGGCACGCACCGTTGACGTGTGGAACACCTCGCTGCTGCTGGTGCACGGTCGCGACGGGCGCGTGCGGGCCTTTCACAACGTGTGCACGCACCGCGGCAACCTGGTCGCCAACGAGGGCAAGGGCAACTGCCGCGGGTTCCTCGCCTGCCCGTTTCATGGCTGGGTGTTCGACGACACCGGTCGGCTGTGCGACGTCACCGATGCGGGCAATTTCTTCGACCTCGACCGCTCCCGGCTGGGGCTGCGCGAGATTGCCTGCGACGTCTGGAACGGCTTCGTGTTCGCCAGCCTCGACCCGCAGCAGTCGCTGACCGAGTACCTGGGCCCGCTGACGCAACGCAAGCTCACGCGGTACCCGTTCGACCAGCTGACCACCCGCTTCACCTACCAGGCCGACGAGCGTGTGAACTGGAAGGTGCTGCTCGACGCGCAGCAGGAGGGCTACCACGTGCCCTACATCCACAAGCGCACCCTGTCGCTGTCGTTTCCGGAGAGCCTGACGCGGTTTCGGTCGCTGCTGATGGAGGTCATGGGCTCGCACCGGTTGCTGTCGACCGGGCCGTCCGCGGCGCCGTTCTCGCCGACGCCCACCGGCAAGGTGGCGATGAAGTTCGGCCCCAACTCGCTGGAGGCCTTCGCCGGCGGCGGCGACGCCACCGCCTATGCCGAGGCGATGGAAGGTGTATTCGACTTCCACGTCATCTTTCCGAACTTCGTCATCGCCGTCCTGTACGGCACCTATTTCACCTACCACATGTGGCCGATCGCCGCCGACCGCACGCTGTGGGAAGTCAACATGTACTACCCGCAGCCGGCCAATGCCGGCCAGTTGTTCGCCGCCGAGTACGGCAAGGTCGGCCTGCGCGACGGCCTGCTCGAGGACGCCAGTACTCACGAGCGTACCCAGCGTGGCATCGCCTCCGGTGCCATCACGCATTTCCAGTTCCAGGACGAAGAGTTCGCCTGCCGTCACGGTCACGAGGCCGTGATGGCGTGGGTTGGCCAATGGCGGGCCGACTCGTCGGCGACGGCCGGCTAGCACCCGTCGGCCGCATACAACGCACTAACCATCGACTCGGGAGCTCAGGCATGAATCGTCGACAACTCGGTAAGAGCGCCGCCGCGCTGGCGTTGCTCGCAACAGGCGTCGCGTCCGCCGCCGAAGGCAGGTTTTCTTACTCTGGCTTTGCGCGCGCGCAGGCGGCGTACAGCCTCAAGCACGACAATCCCAACAACACCGCGCTCGGCCTGCCGGACGACCAGGACTTCAACCTGATCAAGGCCCTGGTGGTGGCGGACCTCGAATACAACCAGCCGTTCGAGGCGGGTGCGCCGATCGACAACATGCGCATCTTCACCCGCTGGCGGCTGAACAAGGACCTGACCGAGGCCTGGTCCGGCGGCATCGGCGACTACAACGCCTTCCCGCTCGATTACCGTCACGAAGGCACGCTGGCGCGCGCCGAGTCGGAAAGCACGGCGTTCGAGCTGTGGGAAGCGTTCGCCGACTTCCGCGCCGGACGCACCTCGCTTCGCCTGGGTCGCCAGAACATCGTCTGGGGTGAGGCCGACGCGCTGCGCCTGCTCGACATCGTGAACCCGCTGGACCTCACGCAGCACATGTCGTTCGAGGCCGGCGGCGAGCAGTTCGACCATATCCGCATCCCGGTATGGGCGCTGCGTGCGCAGTACCAGTTCCGGCGCTTCGCCGGCTACAGCATCGATGCCTTCGTCATTCCGGGTGACTACGTGCCGACGGCGCTGCCCGATCGCGGGGCGCCGTTCAACCAGTTGCCGTTCCCGGACAATGCGCCGCCTACCGTGTTGCCGGTGGCACCGTTTCTGATTCCCGGCCTGCGCGTCGACGACAACCTCGACGACCGGCGTGGTGACTGGGAGGGCGGTGTACGCCTGCTGGGCGACATCAATGGCTTCCAGTACACCCTCAACTACCTGAGCAAGATCGACCAGGACGGCGTCACCACGCTGAGCGGTGCCTACCCGGGCGGGTTCGACCCGTCCACGCTGCAGGTGGTTCTGGCCAACCGTCGCAAGCGGCTGGACATCTACGGCGCGTCGTTCAACTGGTTCTGGGCGCAGGTCGGTGGCGTGCTGCGCGGCGAGTTGTCGTACACCCCGAACCAGCCGTATGCCGGCCCGCTGGTGGCCATCGCGCCGGGCGTGGATCTGCCGGTCACCACGGTCGAACGCGACACGGTGAAATGGGTGGTTGGTTTCGACCGGCCGACGTTCGTGTTCCCAACCGAACAGACCATGAACATATCGCTGCAGTGGTTCCAGACGCGGCGCGAGGGCGACAGCGACGGCATCACGATACTCAACGGGCCGGCGGACAAGAACGAGACCAACTTCAGCCTGTTTCTGTCGCAGCCGGTGATGAACTCGCAGGTGTGGTTCGACTTCCTCGCCGTCGTCGACACCGACGACGCCTATTGGTGGCAGCCGCAGGTGCGCTTCACGCCGGGCAACCACTGGCGGGTGGCCGTTTACGCAAACCTCTTCACCGGTTCCGAACAGCGCCCGGGACGCTTGGGATCACTGTCGTGGGCGAATGAATTCAACGTGTCGGTGACGTATCAGTTCTGAGTCCGGGCCGGATTGGCGGTGAACAGTCGGACATTCAATGGCGGGAGTCGCGCTATGTTGGCAGTTATTCGAGAAAACCTCTTTATTCCTTTGGGTTTCGTCGGCGCCCTCGGCCTGTCGACGGCCATGGCCGAACCGGTGCCCGTGGGCACGCAGATCGATGCCGGAAACGTCGAGCAGTACAAGGCCATGCTGCCGACCGGGACCTACGTCAACGTCAAGGCAGGCGAGGTGCTGAAGGTCATTCCCACCACGCCGCTGGAGCAGCTGGTCGACCCGAAGTGGCTGGAGCTGACCGAGGCCAACAGGGGCAAGGCCAAGATGCTGGATGAGGCCGGCACCTGGGGGCTCGCCGACGGTTCGTTCTGGCCCGGCGGTTATCCGTTCCCCGGCACGGACGATCCGCGCGAGATGATGGCCAACTTCCAGTATCACCTGACCCCGGACGACATCGACACGATTCCGGCCGGCGGCCACATGGGTGGTTTCTCGCTGGTCAATGGCGATGGCAAGGAATACAAGCGGTTCATCATCAACCTCACGCAACGCCGCATGACCGGGCGCGTGTGGACGCCGCCGCTGGGCGCCGAGCCCGGATACGAGGACGAGCTGTACCGCACCAACACGATGTTCTTCGAGCCGTACGACTCGAAAGGCGTGATCAGCATGAACGTCATCTACCGCGATCAGGCGGCCTTGCCCGATGCCTACGTGTATGTGCCGGTGTTGCGCCGCGTGCGGCGCCTGTCCAGTTCCCAGCGCGCCGATGCCATTCAGGGGTCGGATCTGACGGCCGGCGATGTCGACACCTTCGCCGATCCGCTGGGAATGTGGGACTTCAGGCTGCTGGGGACCGAAACCCTGCTGGTCAACCAGACCGGATCGCCGCCGTCCGAGGGCATGCTGGATAACAGCGTGCAGCCGGTCGCCTCTTACTACCCGTCGCCGTATACGGCCGTCGAATCCCGCCGGGTGCACATCATCGAGGCGACCCCTCGTTACAGCACGATTTATTCAAAGAAGGTCCTGTACGTGGACTCGCAAACGTACCGGCCGGTACGTTTGCGAGTC
>DQBD01000063.1 GCA_003526065.1 Gammaproteobacteria bacterium
TGGCCGGGGCGTCCTCCTCGGCCACCATGTCCAGGTCCATGCCGAAGCCGGAGGCCTCCACCTCGTGGCCCCAGATGTCGGCCGAGTAGTACTCCTGCTGGCTCAGTGCGGTGCGCGCGCCCCAGCCAAGCTCCGACAGCCAGCCGGACGGGTTGCCGCAGTAGAAGGTGACGGCCTGGTCGTTGGAGTGCTTGCCGATGTCGATACCCACCGCCAGCTTGCGCTGGCGCACGGCGTGATAGGCCACGCCGAGGTCGTTCAGGTCCGTGTACTCCAGCATCAGGTGGTTGATGCGCTTGGGCATGGGCCCGCCCAGGAAGGCCACCGAGTGCTGACGGTCGTTGCAGTGCATGAAGGTCGGTGTCACCACCGAGCCGTCCGGCTGGCGCAGCTTGTACTCCACCGAGCCGCGCATGCCGAACACCTTGGTGTAGAAGTCGTAGGCCGCCTTGACGTCACTCTGGCGCAGGATGCAGTGCCCAAGCCCCTGATCGCCGGTCACGAAGCGGCCGTACATGGGCCGGCCGGGATGGAACGGCCGGAAGGCCATCACCTCCGGGCCATAGAACACCTCGGTCGGGTTGCCGCCGGGGTCGTTCAGCTTCAGCAGGCCCAGCACGCGGCGCTCGTCGCACTCGGCGCTGCTGGCCCAGCGGTAGGGAATCTTGGCGGCTTCCAGCTGGGCGGCCATTTCCTCGAGTTCGTCCGGCCCCGGCACGCGCCAGCCGATGTAGGCCATGTCGTCCTCGTTGCTCTGGTGCAGCACGAAACGGTGGTGCCAGTCGTCCAGGCGCAGGTACTTGCGGTCGCCCTCGCCGGCGTCGTGCAGCTCCATGCCGACGACCTCGGTGGCAAAGCGCTCCCACGCCGCCATGTCGGTGACGTTGAAGCCCATGTAGCCCAGTTCCGTAACCTTGACCATTGCAAACTCCCCGCTGGTGAACACGCACCACATCCGTTGCGGTGCCGGCTGCCCGGCATTACGCCACGCGGCACCCGCCGCAACTTGACCGAGGTCAGGCCGGCGCCGCCCTGTACCGTCGCGGCGGCCATCGCGTATGCTCCTGAACACACGTCAGGCAGCCCTGACGGGCCCCGTGCAGAACAAGAGAAGGAGAACCTCGCCCATGAGCGAACCGCAGGTCACCTATGCCCGCGACGGGCATGTCGCCGTCCTGACCATGAACCGTCCCGAGGCCATGAACGCCATGTCCGTGGCCATGCTGACGGACCTCACCGACGCGGTGCGCCGCTACGCCGAGGACGACGAGGCCTGGGTGGCCGTGCTGCGCGGCGAGGGCCGGGCCTTCTGCACCGGTGGCGATCTGAAGGAAGCGCTGGAGCTGATCGGCGACGAGCCGGAGAACTTCTACGTCATGCCGCGCCAGGGCCTGGAAGCCTTTGCCCTGGTACGCGCCACGCCCAAGCCGATGATCGCCGCCGTGCACGGCTACTGCATGGCCGGCGGCCTGCTGCTGGCCAACGCCTGTGACCTGATCGTGTCCGGCGAGTCGTGCAAGTTCGGCATTCCGGAAACCTCGGTCGGCATGCCGACCATGGGGTATCTGGACCTGTGGAAGTTCATGGGCCCGCGCGTGTTCATGGAAAAGGTGCTCACCGCCGAGCCGTTCGGCGCCGCCGAGGCCAAGGCCTGTGGTCTGGTCAACCGCGTGGTGGCGGACGATCAGGTACAGGCGGAGGCCATGACGCTGGCGCAGAAAATCGCCGGCAACTCGCCGCGCTCGGTGGCGGCCCACACGCAGGCCGTGCGCCTGTCGGTCAAGTACAACCGCGAGGTGCTGGAAGAGTTCCAGCGGCAGATCTGGGACCCGGTGGTGTTCGGGCAGGACATTCAGGAAGGCCTGTCCTCGTTCCGCGAGCGGCGCAAGCCACAGTGGAAGAACCGATAGAAGTCTGAATCAGTCCATCCCGGACTGCTCAGACCACGGAATCCGAAAGGTGTGACTTTCAGGTTCCTTCAACTCAACGCCTGCGCGGCGTTGAGTTGGCGGTACGTCCCTGTGCCGCAGCGCCGCCGAATCGAACCTGTGGCTCCCAGACAACACTTCCTGCGGAGATCGCCATGCTGGAACTGGCCGAACCCGAACACATCCGCCTGCTGCGCGACCAGCTGCGGCGTTTCGTGGAGCGCGAAATGCCGCGCGAGGCGGCGGCGCGCTGGGACCGCGAGGACGTGTTCCCTCGGGACGTGTTCGACCGGCTGGCCGAGCTTGGCGTGTGCGGCCTCACCGTGCCGGAGGAATACGGCGGCGCGGGTGTGGACATCCCGGCCTGCATGGCGGTGATCGAGGAACTGTCGCGTCGCTCGCTGGCCGTGTCGGTGCCGTACATCATGTGCACCTGCTACGCCGGCATGAACATCAACGAAGTCGGCTCCGAAGCGCAAAAGCGCGAACTGCTGCCGAAAATCGCCGACGGCAGGCTGATCTTCGCCTACGGCCTCACCGAGCCCGACGTGGGCTCGGACCTGGGCAGCGTCAAGACCACCGCCGTGCGCGAGGGCAACGAACTCGTCATCAACGGCGCCAAGCGTTTCTGTTCCGGCGCCGACGAGGCCGACTACATCTACACCCTGGTCTGCAGCGACCGCGCCGGGCAGCGCTACCGGAACCTCTCGTTCGTGCTCATCCCGCCGACCGCGCCCGGCGTCTCCGTCACCGCCTTCGAGTGCATGGGCGTGCGCGGCATCCACACCACGGACGTGCTTTTCGACAACGTGCGCGTGCCCGTCGGCAACCTGGTCGGCGGCGAAGACGCCTGGAACCGCGGCTGGGACATGCTGGCCGGGCCGGGGCTGGATGTGGAGAAGATCGAAGTGGCCGCCATCGCGCTCGGCGTCGCCACCGCCGCGCTGGAAGACGCCTGGCAATACGCGCAGGAACGCAAGCAGTTCGGCAAGGCCATCGGCACCTACCAGTCCATCCGCCACACGCTGGCCGACATGCAGGCCAAGCTCTACACCGCCCGCACGCTGGTCTACCAGGTGGCGGGCCAGCTCGGCAGCGAAGGCCGGCACGGCGTCGAAACCGCCATCGCCAAACTCATGGCCACCGAGTACTGCACCGAGATCACGCTGGCCGCGCAGAAGATCATGGGCGCCTACGGCTACGCCAGCGAATTCCCCATGGAACGCTACGTGCGCGACTCGCTGGCACTGCCCATCTTCGGCGGGTCATCGGCCATCCAACGCAACAACATCGTCAATTGGCTGGGGCTGCCGAAGTAAACGCCGGCGCGCGATACCTACACCGCCGGATAGCAATCAGTGCCGTAGCGTCGCAGTCGTAGGCGTTAGGCGCAGCCGTAACCCGCCGGCCCACACTCCGTTGGCAAGCCAAGGCGGACACGAACTTCCCTCTCGGCTCCATTGTTAGGGACTTTCTTTCAATTTGAATGAAACACTGTAGTACCGCACATCAATGTTGTTTGTCATTTCCAGAGCATACGTCAGCCTCGGATCGTGTTCGCGACAGATGACTAGACCCTTGACAGTTTGTCCATTTTCGCAAAGGTTTCTTTTAACCCACCCCATATATCGGAGAATTTGCCCCACCACTCGATCCGACGGACGCCCCTTTTTTAGTTCTATCACTACGAATGATCTCGTCCTCTCCTCAACTGCAAGAACGTCTATCGAACCAATGTCGGTTGCATACTGCTGACCATCATTTCCATCTGAGTCCTCAAAGACACGAAGACGGCCACTGAAAATCGTATTGAAGTTGCTGACTATGAAGTCCTCAAGATACTTCTCCAGCACGAACTCGCTCGGATCTTCGACTTCGGATTCGGCTTCTGGTCGCGCAATGGCAGAACCAGAGCCTTCAACCACACTTCGAAACTGCTCTTCTGAGAACTCAGACAGCGTATGCATAGGGAAGACAACGCTTGGGAACGACTTATCGCGCGGCTCTGGCTGCCATGCAACATTAAGAAATCCGAGATGGTCAACATGCGGATTCCTGCTGGGCGAAAACACAGCTGGACCAGTTATCTTGCCAATACCAGCCAATGCCTTTCTTCCCCTCCTTGCAATCACGTAGTCGCCGGGCTGCATCTCGTGGTAAAACGCCCAAAGCATGTTTGTGTACAGCCCCTTGGTCTGCGAAGGTTTATCGGGGTAGGCTCTAGCCACGGCTTCCGCCAACGCATCTCTCGTCATGACTGAAACATCTCCAAGTTGCTTCCAGCCGATGGATATCACGTTATTGGCAAGATCGAATTGCCAGACTCTATCAAAAAGATCTACTGGCTTAGATTCAACAGGAGCCATTACCCAGTAACGCGACATCTCTTATACCCTCGCATAAAATCCTTAACACTACAGCCGTGCGTCGCAAGCGAAGTGCAGCGTAGAAGCCACAGGGCGGACAAAGGCCGTAAGGCCGTGCCCACGCGGAATTACGCCTCACAGCCCATAACGCACCTTGCCGCGTTCCTCTTCACGTGGGCACGTTTCGCTTTGCCCACCCTACGGCTCGCTTCTGGAACACCGACTTCTTACCAACAAGCCGCTTGAGGCGACCTGAACGATTCGCCAGACGAATTCCATGTTCCTTCAAAACGTTGTTCACCGCCGACGTCTTGAAGTTAGTGTCCGGCAACTGAGCCTGAACAAAGCAACCGGCACGCCGGAGTAGCGCTTGGGCACCGGTTGCAACGTCGCGCCTATCGCCTACTCAGTCCATCCCGCCGCACGACTCCCATCAACCGCCACCGACACCCCCTGCTCGGCTGGCCACGGCGGCGCCGCCCGCCCCGGCTACTGGGAAAGGTCTATCACCCGCTTGCCGCGCGCGTGGCCGGTCTGGCCGTCGGTAAAGGCACGGGCGATGTCGTCGAGCGCATACACCTGCCCGACCTGCGCCTTCACGGCGCCGCTTTCGAGCAGCCGGGCGATGTGCTGCAGGTGCTCGGGGCGCGGCTGCGCGAACACCATCGACACCCGTCGGCGGCCGTCGCGGCGCGCCTGCCAGCGCAGGCGCATCACGTCCATGAGGCCGCCGAACAGCCACCAGCGCTTGCCGTAACGGGCGGCGAGTTCTTCCATGGAGCGTCCGCCGCTGCCGGTGGTCAGGAACACCCCGCCGGGTTTCAGACACGGCAGGTAGCGGCGCGCGTCCAGATCGCCGTAGGCGTCGAACACCACGTCCAGGTCACGCAGCTGCGTCGCGCAGTCGGTGGCCGCGTAGTCGTACACCGCGTCGGCGCCGAGCCCGCGCACGAAGTCGAGATTGGCCGCCCCGGCACAGGCCAGCACCTGCGCACCCACCGAGCGCGCGTACTGCACCGCAAAACTGCCGACGCCGCCGGCGCCCGCACTCACGAACACGCGCTGCCCGGCCGCCAGGCGCGCGCCACGGGCGAGCGCTTCGAGTGCCGTCACGCCGACCAGCGCGGCACTCGCCGCCTCCTGATGGCTCACGCTGGCGGGCTTGTGGACAAAGCGTTTGGCGGGCGCCGTTACCAGCTGCGCAAACGTGTGCCCCACCCCGCCGCTGACGAGCCCGAACACGGCGTCGCCGGGCTTGAAGTCGGCCACGCCATCGCCCACCGCTTCAACCACACCCGAGCAGTCACTGCCCGGGATCATGGGCATGCGCTGGCCGGGAATCAGCCGGAAATACCCGGCGCAGACCTTCCAGTCGATGGGGTTCAGGCTCGCCGCGTGCACGCGCACGCGGATCTGCCCGCGCCGTGGCGGCGGCGCGTCCGCCACCTGCGCCACGCGCAATCGGTCCGCCCCGCCATAGCCATCCAGTACTGCTGCTCGCACGGCTTTCTCTCCCCTCGATAGGCCCGCCGGGCGGGCACGTGCCGATTTTCGTCACGGCGCGGAGCGCCGCTGACAAAGGTCCTCGTACGGGGGCTCGCCGCGCCCCCAATGCACCTGCAATGCCGGTGACACATCGCAAGCGGCCGGCGACGCCCGCGGCCTGCAATCGGCTGCAAACATACCGCGCCTGGGCCGTGGCGGCATCGCGCCCGGGGCATCCGCGCCCGGGCGGGAACCGGAGTACTGTTGACGCTGGCGTGGTCGGCGGCAACTCACCGACCACCCCGTGCGCAAGCTCAGGTAAGTTGGCTGACACCTGACAGGGCGTGTCACGTGCCCTTCGCCGGCCACCCGGCGCGCCCCACACCCCGAGGAGAACTGCCATGAAAGCCATCTGGAACGGTGCCGTCATCGCGCAATCCACGGACACCGTGGTCGTCGAGGGCAATCACTACTTCCCCGCCGACGCGGTCGACCGCCGCCTGCTGCGCGACAGCACCACCACCTCGCAATGCCCGTGGAAGGGCACGGCGCACTACTACACCGTACAGGTGGACGATGCCCGCAACGAGGACGCCGCCTGGTACTACCCCGACCCGAAACCCGCGGCGGCGGAAATCGCCGGCCACGTGGCCTTCTGGAAGGGTGTGCAGATCACGGACTGACCCGCCTGCAACTGCTGTAGCGCCGGACACAGAGCGGCGCCACCACGCACCGGCGCACACCGCACCGGAAAACACCGGCACCGTTCCGCGCGCGTCGTCATTCCTGCCGTGGAACGCTGTCGGCCTTACCCGTCCGCTCACGCTCCAGCCTTTTCTCCTGCACTTGCACATAGGCAGACGCGCCAAAGTAGAACGCGACCACCACCCCGACGATGGACGTGAAGCTGGCCAGCATCGTCTGCGTGATCGGCAGAAGCGCGTTCGGGCCCTGGGTCATGAAGGCCACCAACCCGACGAGAACCAGATAAACCGTCACGACCGACGCGGTGATTGCCATTCGCATGCCACCCCTTTCGATCGCCCAGTCTCCCCCCTTGGCGTGGCAGGCCATGAGAAAGCCGAAATACGTCACAAGCGCCACGCTGATAACCACGAGGTTCAGAAAAACAGCATCACCGTCGTGGTATTTCCATACCGCCAGCCCGACGAAAACGACAAGAACATCCAGCATCCCGATCACGAAGAGCCAGGCGAGTGTGTGTTTCATCTTGAGTACCCGTCGATGCTTGCTGTGTCACGGCCAGGACATCCCCACCGCAGGACAGCGCTCGGGGAACCCGCCCGGCCTGCCCGAAATGCCGGGCATCACGCCGTGTTGTGCTGGCGCCCACGGCTGAGGTCCGTTTCCGGAAACCGAAGACCGGCCGCCATGCCGGCACCGGCAGCGCGGCAACGCCACCGGCTGCCCGCGGGGACGAGGCCAGTGTAGGAAACCCCCGACGCGCATTGTTGCTTGCCTGCGATTTCCCGTCGCTGGCGCGCTGTCCGTGCCGGCAACACGCGGCGTCGGCATCGACGCCAGTAACAGCCCCGCGACACCGCTGGCCTGTTGACGGCAATTGACACCCGCCGGCGTCACCCCCTACGATCCGCGCCGCTTCGTGGTGTCCCCGAGGGCGTTCGCCCAGGGGATGAAACGGGAAGCCGGTGCGGCCGGGTCGTGATCATCGACCCGTCCAATGCCGGCGCTGCCCCCGCAACGGTAAGCGAGTGAAGCTGCGGCGACACGCCACTGTGCCATCGGCACGGGAAGGTGCCGCAGCCGGGGTCCATACCCCCCTCGCAAGCCCGGAGACCGGCCCGAAGCAATGGTTCGGCACCGCGGTGGGCGGTGCACCGGAACGGTCGCGCCCGTGCCCGACCCTGCCGTGTGTCTGCCCCTGCCCTGCCGGTTCTTGCCACTTGCTACTCGCGCGGTTGGGCGCGAGCCGGAGCAGTCATGACACACCTTCGCACCGCCGGCCTGCTGGCCGGACTGTCCCTGTTTGCCAGCGCGCCACAGGCCGCCGGCGACGATCCGCTGACCATCAACGTCACCGCCGCCCGCACGCCGCAGTCCAACGTCGACACGCTGGCCTCGGTGACGGTCATCGACCGCGACGAGATCGAACGCCGCCAGGCCCACTCGGTGCAGGACGCCCTGCGCGGCGTGCCGGGCCTTTCCTTCAGCAACAACGGCGGCCTCGGCAAGGCCACCTCGGTGTTCCTGCGCGGGGCGGAATCGGACCAGGTGCTGGTGCTGGTGGACGGCGTGCGCGTGGGCTCGGCCACGCTCGGCACCACCTCCATCCAGGACATCCCCATCGATCAGGTGGAGCGTATCGAGGTCGTGCGTGGCCCGCGCTCGAGCCTGTACGGCGCCGACGCCATCGGCGGCGTGATCCAGATCTTCACCCGCAAGGGCGGCGGTCCGCTGACGCCACGCCTGAGTCTGGGCGGCGGCAGCCACGGCACGCAGGACTACAGCGCCGGCCTGTCCGGCGGTGGTGAGCGCGGCTGGTTCAGCGTCGGCGCCAGCCACCTGCAGACGCGTGGTTTCAACTCCTGCGCCGGCCGGCCCTTCCCGCCCGGCGGCGGCTGCTTCACCGACGAGCCGGACCACGACGGCTACCGCAACACGGGCGTGGCGGCGCGCGCCGGCTATCGCCTGACCGACACCCTGAGCGCCGAGGCGCATTACCTGCGCGGCGAGGGCGAGAACGAGTACGACGGCAGCGTGTTCTCGTCCAACAGCTCGGACTACACGCAGGACGTGTTCGGTGCCCGCGTGGACTGGCGGGTGCTGTCGGGCTGGCAGATGTCGCTGTCCGGCGGGCGCAGCCGCGACCTGGCCGACGCGTTTCACGACGACAGCTTTCGCAGCACCTTCAACTCGAACCGCTACAGCGCCAGCTGGCTGAACGTGTTCACCATCGGCGCCGCGCAGCGCCTGACGCTGGGCGCCGACTGGCTCGACGACCGCGTCAGCGGCACCACCGACTACGGCCAGGATTCGCGCGACAACGCCGCCGGCTTCGCGCAGTACCAGGGTCAGTTCGGCAGCCACGAGCTGACCGCCGCGGTCCGCCGCGACGACAACCAGCAGTTCGGCGGCCACACCACCGGCTCGCTGGCCTGGGGCTACCGCTTCTCGCCCACGCTGCGGGTAATGGCGTCCTGGGGCAGCGCCTTCAAGGCACCAACCTTCAACGAGCTGTACTTCCCGTTCTTCGGCAACCCCAGTCTGGAGCCCGAGGAAGCGGACAGCTACGAACTGGGCGTGGCCGGGCAGCACGGCGCCGTCGACTGGTCGCTCAACCTGTACCAGACCGACATCGACGAGCTGATCGGCTTCGACGCCAGCTTCGTGCCGGTCAACATCGACAAGACCCGCATCCGCGGCCTGGAGGCCATTGCCAGCACCCGGCTGGCGGGCTGGGACCTGGCGGCCAACCTGTCCGTGCTGGACCCGGAGAACCGCGGCCAGGATGCCAACCGCGGCAACCAGCTGCCGCGCCGCGCCAAGCTGCTCGGCCGGCTCGATGCCGACCGTAGCCTCGGCGCCTGGCGCATCGGCGCCAGCCTGTACGGCGAGGGCAAGCGTTATGACGACATTGCCAACACCACCGAACTGGGCGGCTACGTGACGTTCGACCTGCGCGCCACCTACGCGCTGACGCGCGACTGGTCGCTGGAAGGCAAGCTCGCCAACGCGCTCGACAAGCACTACCGCACCGCCAACCTGTTCAACCAGGATGGCCGCAACGCCATGCTGACCGTACGCTACGCGCCGCCGGCCCGCTGACGGGCACGGCGCCGGCAAAGCCGTTAGGATCGCGCGGCCGGACGAAACTTCCGGCCGCGCGACACGTTCGCCACCTTCAGGATTTCACCGATGCACACGTTGCCCCTGTCCCGTCCCCTGCCGAGCGGCCTGCTGCTGGCGGCCCTGATGCTGGCCACGCGCAGCCACCATTTCGCCTCCCCGCTGCACCTGCCGGATGCCTCCTGGGCGGTGTTCTTCCTGGCCGGAGCGCTGCTGCCGGGCTGGCGGCCGCTGGCCGGCCTGCTGGGGCTGGCGGCCGTCATCGACTACGTGGCCATCGCCTTCGGCGGGGTCAGCGCCTTTTGCGTGAGCCCGGCCTACGCGGCGCTGGTGCCGGCCTACGGCGCGCTGTACGCCGCCGGCCGCTGGGACGCCCGCCCGGTGGCGGCGGGCGTACCA
>DQBD01000122.1:0-772 GCA_003526065.1 Gammaproteobacteria bacterium
AAGCCGCAGCCGCCTGCGTTTCTACCGTCCAGGCTCCTGGGGCTCAGGCCGGGGCCTCGTCGAGGCCCCGGAGGATCAGCGGTCGCAGCGTGTTCCACAGGTCGAGCCCGGCCTGGGGGCCGTCGACCAGCAGCACGACGGCACCGTAGTCGCGACCGAGATCGATCCACGGCACGGTGCCGAGGGCGCCGGGGTCGCTGAACTCCGGGCCCGGGCTGCCGGGGTGCAGCGCCGGGTCGGAGAACCACCAGCCGAAGGCATAGCCGGGATACAGGTCGCGATCGAGCGGGGTGCCGCGTTTCGGCAGTCCGGCGATCTGGTCGCTGCGGATCAGCGCCACCATCTCTTCGGACAACAGTCGCCGGCCGCCGTGGACCCCGTCGTTCATGAACATCTGCAGGATGCGCAGATAATCGTCGAGACTCGAAACCGCGCCGCCGGCGATCCGCGGATTGGCGTCGCCGAGAAAATGGTAGTCGCGCAGCCCCAGAGGCTCGCCGAGTGCCGTGGCGAAGAAGCGCTCCCAGGGCTTGCCGCTGATCCGTTCCGCGACCAGCCCCGCCACCTGATAGCTGCCGCCGCCATACTGGAACTGCCTGCCGGGCGTGAAGCGCAGTGGCGCATCGGCGATCTGCTGGACGCATTCCACCAGGGTCGTCGTCACGTTCTCGTCGAGGCACCCGGGCTCCGGCGCGAGGCCGGACGTGTGGTTCAGCAGCATGCGCATGGTGATGGGCTGCTTGAGTGCCGGCCAGTCGACGACGTCGCCGAG
>DQBD01000122.1:1075-4393 GCA_003526065.1 Gammaproteobacteria bacterium
GTGGCGGAGGCGATCGGCACGATGCTGTCGATCCGGAGATCGCCGCCGGCGGTTCGCACGGCGATGCGGTCGCCGTCGATGAGGCCGAAGACGTAGCCGGTCGCATCGGCCGGGAGTGCCTGCTCCAGGCCGGCCTTGAGTTCGACCCATTGCGTCGGCACCAAGTCGCCGACCGGTTCGCTGTCCGCGCAGGCCGCCATCAGCAGGGTGACGGCGCAGGCGCCGGTCAACCGGGTACACAGGTTCATGTTCCTTCCCTGGAACGCATCGCCCGTCATGGGCAGGTTGCAGTCTGCGGCGCGCGCACTGAACCGCAGGTGAGCGCGGCGGCCTGCGATGCAGTTCTCAGTGACCCGGCGGGGCAGATCGTAGAGTCGCGTCAGGCCGCGAGGCCGGACAGAAAAAGACGGGAGAGCAGAAGATGAGGCATTCCAGGGCGTTGGGGATCTTGCTGGCCGCGGGCATGGCGGCGGGCTGCGCGGCCGTGCCGCCGGTCGAGAAGGCGTATCACACCCGCGTGATCGAGACCTGGGTCGGCAGTACCGCATCGGCGCTGTGGTTGTCCTGGGGGCCGCCGGCGCGACAGCTCACGGCATCGAACGGCATGCGTTTCGACATCTATACGCAGCGCATCGGCAAGCCGGCGGGTGTCGACGATCCGGCGCTGAACCGGATGTATGCCGCGGCGTCCGATCCGGACTGCCTGACCTACTTCGCGGTCGACCCGAAGACCGATCGCATCCAGCTGGCCCGCTGGCGCGGCACCACCTGCCAGCTCTATGCCCAGCAGACCGACGTGGACGTGTTGCGCTCGATCCAGCCGACGGGGTTCTGAGCGGCCGACGCGGGGCGCGTAGACTGGCGGGAAACAATCGCCGGGCGGGGGGAGAATGAGCGTCGATCCACGAAGGGGGCTGCGCGCCGTCGTCGGCGGCCTGTGTCTGCTGCTGGCGCTGCTGTCGTCGGGCGCACGGGCGCAGGTCGCGAGCAGTGGCTACCTGCCGCTGTCAGACGGCACGCAGCTGCGCTACTCGCTGTATCTGCCGGCGGGCGAGGGGCCGTTCCCGGTGACGCTGGTCTACTCCGGTTACAACGCCGGCAACAACCCTTACGACATCAGCTTCGGCGGCATCGGCCCGATGCTGCTCGAGCGGGGCATCGCCGTGATCGGTGTCAGCCTGCGCGGCACCGGCTGCTCGGAAGGCGTGTGGGTGCCGTTCGAACTGCGCTGGGGACCGGACGGCGCAGAAGTCGTCGACTGGATCGCCCGGCAGGCCTGGAGCGACGGCAATGTCGCGATGGCCGGCGTCTCGTTCCCGGCGATCCTGTCGCTGGTGACCGCCGTGCAGCGCCCACCGGCCCTGCGCGCGATCCTGCCGATGGTGCCGCTCGGCGAGCTGTACCGCGACGTCGCCTATCCCGGCGGGCTGTTCAACCTGACGTTTGCCGGCGCGTGGACGCTGATGCAGAACGTCGGCACGCCGTTCTCGCTGTTCGAGACGCTGCAGGGCGACACGCACTGCGGTACCGCCATCCTCGGGCAGAACGATCCGCGGCATGTCACCGTGGTCGAGGCGGCAAGCATTCCGTATACCGACAGTGACGAGCGCTACGAGAAATTCCTGAGTCCGGCGCTGTTCGAGCGCATCGACGTGCCGGTGCTCGGCCAGGTCGGCTGGCAGGACGAGCAACTCGGTTCGCGCGCCTGGCATGCCTTCGAGCGCCTCGATCCGGCGCGCACCTGGATGCTCGGCACCAATGGGGCGCACGGCACGATCGTCAACAGTGCGCGCTTTCGCGATCTGGCGGCGGACTTTCTCGAGCACTTCCTGCGTGGTGGCCGCCCGCAGGACTTCGAGGCCCCGCGGCTGCAGATCTGGAAGGGCTTCTCGACCGATTTCGAGCCCGCGACCATCGAGACCTACGACCGCTGGCCGCTGCAGCCCGAGACGCTGACGCTGCACGCACAGGCGGACGGCAGCTTGCGGCCCGAACGTCCGGACGCCGAGGCGACGTTCGGCTATCTCTACCCCTTGCCGGCACCGAGCACGCTGACTGCCGTGCTGGTGCCGAACCCGACACAGCTGACCTATCTGCTGCCGGTGATTCCCGGCGGCTCCGTGGCGCTGACGACGCCGGTACTGGTCGACGAACTGCGCGTCTATGGCCCGGCCAGCGCCGATCTGTGGATCTCGGCACCGGCGCTGGACGTCGATGTGCAGGTGACGCTGGTCGAGGTTCGCCCGGATGGTCGCGAGATGTTCGTGCAGCGCGGCTGGTTGCGCGCTTCGCACCGTGCGCTCGACGTCGAACGTTCCACACCGAGGTTGCCGCTGCACACGCACCGCGAGGCGGACCTGCAGCCGCTGGAGCCCGGCGAGATCACGCCGCTGCGCGTCGAGCTGATGCCGGTGGCGCACAGCTTTCGCGCCGGCTCCGCCTTGCGGCTGTACATCGAGGCACCGCTGGGCTTTTCCGGGTTCCGTCAGCTTGCGCTCAACCCCCTGCCGACGGCGGTCAGCGTGCATGTGGGGCCGCAGACGCCGACGCGCCTGGTGTTCGGGCGTGCACCGGCTCCCGAATCGGTGCCGTTGTCGGCGGGCGCGGCGCCGGCCTGCGGCACCACAGATACCGCGGCGAGGTCGGCTGACGCCAGCACCGGCGCCGCCGCGGCGCTGATCACGTCAGGCGAACGCCCGCGGCGCGTGGTCGCCGTGGTGTCGCGCGGCGGACGACCGGATCTGGCGCAACCAGCACTGGAACGGGTGCGGGCGCCAACGCTGCTGATCGTCGGCGGCGACGACCGCGAGGTACTGGCGCTGAACCGCCAGGCACTGGCCGCGCTCGGCGCGCATGGGGCGCTTCACATCGTCCCGGGCGCGACGCACCTGTTCGAGGAGCCAGGCGCGCTGGAACAGGTAGCGCGGCTGGCGGGAGACTGGTTCCTGCGCCACATGTAAAACTGCCGCGGCACCGCGGCGCGCCATACCGGCGCTGACCGGCCCCTCAACCAGGCAGGACCGGCGTGTGGGGCTGCCCTGCCGGCGGCAGGTCCCGCACCAATTCCTTGAAGCGTTGCCACTCGGTAGCTGCCCACACCTCGGTGTGCGCATGCCCGAACGAACGCACCAGGGACGATACGCGCACAGCCGTCTCGATGTCCGGCGCCGTGAACACATCCAGATAGTCGTGCGGGCCCAGCACCGCGTAGCTGGCCAGCCAGGTCACCTCCGGACAGACACTGCGCAGCTGCGCCATCATGGCCTTCTCGGCCTCCTCCAGCGCCTCCGGGGAGCTGAGCGCGCCCGGCGCCAGGCG
>DQBD01000122.1:4608-8303 GCA_003526065.1 Gammaproteobacteria bacterium
GTCAGCATCACAAACGTTGGCATGGCAATGCTCCTCCTGGACGCCCAGCGGCGGCACCCTGCCGACCACGCCGGATCCGCCCGGCCACCTGCTGGATCCTGCGCCGCCCGGCGGCCAGCCGCGCTGATCAAGATCACGCCACCCCGCCCGGGCCTGCCCACTTGGCGGCGACATGGTTCACCACGCACCGCACACCGTCGTGACGGCGCGCGCCGCCACCGTGACCGTCACGACCGCCCTGTTACCATCGCCCGGCACAACAACACGCCCCGCCGTCGCGATGCCCTCCTGATCGTTGGGGCGGCCCCCGGACGCGCGGAACGGCACAACAACACCGAGAGGAGCCCCCAATGCCCACCGCCCGCCTGAACGGCATCGACCTTCACTACGATGTAACCGGCGACGGGCCGGAAACGCTGGTGCTGGTGCACAACGTCATCGCCAACATGAGCGCCTACGACGACAACGCACCGGCGTTCGCCGAACACTTCCGCACCATCCGCTTCGACCTGCGCGGCCACGGCCGCTCGTCGAAGGTGGACACCCAGGCGCAGGCGCCGGACTTCTACACCTTCGAGAACACGGCTGCGGATCTGGCGGCCCTGCTCGACCACCTGGGCGTGGAGCGTTGCCACCTGCTGGGGCAGGCGTACTGGGGCGTGAGCACGGCCAGCACCTTCATGGCCAGGCACCCCGAGCGCGTGCAGAGTCTCACCGCCGTGAGCTGCGACCTGCTGGCCACGCCCGACGGCCAGGGCCTGTTCGACCGGCTGACGCCGGAACTGCGCGCCGGCTTCGAGCGCCTGCACGAGGTGGCGCGCCGCGAGGGCATGCTGGCGGTATTCGAGGCGCGCAAGCAGACGCGCACCTTCTGGGGCGAACGGCTGATGGCCAGCCCGGCCATCCTGGAGCGCTTTCGGCAGATGTACGCCGACACCTCACCGCTGACGTTCCTGAACTTCCCGCTGATGCGCCCGGCCGCCAAACAGGCCATCTGCGACGCGCTGGCCCGTCACCGCATCCCGACCTTCGTGCTGATGGGCGTGCAGGATCCGCATCCGCAAGAAATGATTGCCCACTGGAAGGCCGACTACCCGGACTGCCACGCCCTGCTGCTGCCGGACTGCGGACACTACGTGGCCATCGAGAACCCGGCCGACTTCAACCGCGCGGTACTGAATTTCCTGGCCGGGGTGCAGGCGTACCACACGGGAGGCTAGCGGAAGTCCGTGGCATTGGCGCCGAGCTCAGGCTCACCATGTGCCCAATCATCGACCGATCGTCACAGGGATGGCGGAGTGTCCTCGCTAACGACGGCGCCAGCGTCATCGCGCCGGCCGGCAACCTGTCGCAACAACGCACCCCAACGTGCCCCGCTGTCGGCGCGGGTTTTGATGAATTGCGCCGCAGCAGCTCTGGACGCTGCTTCGAACGTTGCCGGCTCCGCAAGCCACAATTCAACCTGTTCCAGCGCCTGCGCCACAAACGGCGCCTGCGGATCGATCACACGCCCGCACCCGGCCGTCACCACCTCCGGAATGCAGCCACGCCCGTATGCGATGACCGGAATGCCACGGCTCATCGCTTCGTGATTGACCTTCGCCTCGGTTTCGTTGCGATAGCGCGTCGGGAATATCAGTACGTCGATCGCATCCAGGAATTGCTCCTTGTCCGTTCCATACACGGCGCCCGCGTAGCTCACGTTACGCAACATCCTCACGCGCTCGGTGACCCGGTCACGCGTGTCCTGGTCCTGACACGCTCCTGCCAGCATGCCGGTAACCGGCAAATCCGCCGCCTCGGCGGCGGCCATCAAGTCAAGAAACTCAAACACGCCCTTTTCAGCGGACAGATTGCTGAGAAACCCGAGCCTCCTGACCGCCGAACGACGTCTGGCGCCGCCCGACTCCGGCGGGTATAGGACAGCATTGGAGATCGGCACCACTTCGCCTGCGCCATACAGATCC
Source organism: Gammaproteobacteria bacterium (assembly GCA_003526065.1). Next base: position 6,576 of record DQBD01000122.1, read on the forward strand.
TTCAGGCGCTGCGCCATCCCCTGAGATTGCGTCACATGCACCGCGTCAGGACCAGCTGAACGGACCAGCGCCTGCGCCAGACGCCTCCGACCATCCAAATACGCGAAACTGCAATGACGCACAAAAACCCGCATCCGGCGCCAGCGGGCCAACAGCAGAAACGGCACATCGTAAATCTGGCCCCAGCCACCGCTGGCGCTCAGGTACAAGGCGCGCCCCTTCAAACCTGGCAACACGGCCAGTCGCCAGAGGCCACGCGCAATGCGCGGCAGGCGGCCTGCGCGCTTCCACAACGAACGATCCAGGCTCGGCGCCGCAGTATCGAAAACGCTGACCCTGGCACCCAACTCCCGCAGGCTCTTGTACACCTCCGCATTGGTAGTCGACATGCCGTGAACCGGCGGTGGGAACGGACCCACCACAACAACATCTGGAGCAATCGCTTTCAAAAAACAGCCTCTCAAGGAAACGTGCGACAGCAACGCAGCGCACGCTGTCATTAGGCGGACGAACCGCCAGAGCGGGTTGGCGAGCGTGGAGCTGCCGGCTGTGGGCTAGTAGTGCGCACCCCGACACGTCCAAGATCCCGTACCGCCAGGAGCCACCCCATCAGCGGCAACAGCAGGTAAACGTTCAAGTAACCGTCCTTGCGCACCACGTACGGGATAACCAACACCAGAAACAGGCCAATCGCTTGCAAACGCCAATCCGCTCGCCAATTCCGGTCGAACTGCACGATGCGTCGCAATCGTCGCAACGAACGAAACCAAAGGACCATCCCCAGACCGATGGCTATCAATCCCACGACGCCGAACTCACCGAGCACCCTCAGCGCCAAACTGCCACCGGTGTCGGTCTTCGCGAACAGCTTAGTGTTCTTCATGAGGCTGGCTGTGTGTTCGGAACGAACACTGTCCAACCACCGCTCGCCTTCCGTACCGAGCTGGCCCATACCTGTCCCCAACATGTGGTTGCGGGCAAACGCTGACACGGATACCAGCGTAGCCACCGCTACCGAGCCAACCGAGCCGCGCAATGCCTCAAAGTACGTCGGCCCGTGAAACGACTGCTGATCCCTTATCAACGCAACTGCCCTGCCGGTGGCAACCACACGCTCCTTGACCGGCGGCGCGGCCACCGCGAGCACGACCACGAGCGCGCCCATCACCGCCATCTGCCAGCGCACACCGCGGCTGATCACCAGGTAAATCACCACCGCCGCCAACATGCCGATGTAGGTCAACCCGGAAAACGTCAGATAGGCGCTAAGGAAAAGAAACAGCGCCGTCCGCATCTGCCCTTTGACCAGACAGACAAAAATCGCCGGAGGCAGCACAAGCGCCACCTGGGAAGGCTCCATCATCAGTCCGTGCGCCCGCACCAGACCCAACGGGCCGTCCCACTTTCCCATGAAGGAATACACGGTGGATTCAGCCAGCGCCGGAGTGACAACGTGCAGCGACTGTTCAAGCACGATGGACCAGGCGACGAATTTCGCGCCCAGCACATAGATTTCCGGCAAGCGGCCGGGGGGCAGCACCTTCAATGCCGAGTAAAGAACCAAAAGACAGCCGGACACCAAGACGATCTGGACTGCCATGAACCACTTGAACACACCCCCGATCACCACCACGGCCACGCTGTGAGCCACGACCAACGCGGTCACCGCCACGACTGCCCGCGGTAACACCAGTCGGTCACGATAGGCCAACAGCACACCGAGCACCG
>DQBD01000122.1:8498-9800 GCA_003526065.1 Gammaproteobacteria bacterium
ACCTGGAACTGGTCCGCCAACACTGCGCCGAGCAACAACACACCGACGACCCCCAGGGCACGCCGGGGGCGACCGGGTCGGTGCGGACAAGTGGCCATCGCAACCGAACTCACTGCTGCTGTCACCCGCTACGCTACCGAATGACGAAAACGCTGACGAAGAACTGCGTCAGGTTCAATGCGATCAGCGCCAATGACGTTGCCAGTGCGGCGCCAAGCACCCCGTAGATGGGAAGCAGGACTGCCAAGCCGACAAGACTCAGCAACGACGCCGCGAGAGTCAACATCAAGTTGAGGCGCTCGTACCTGGACATGGCCAGCGCCAGACCCGCCGGGCCCGTCAGCAGGTTGACGAACTGCCCACACACCAACACCTGCAACAACACGGCAGCACCGAGGTAGCCATCACCGAAGACGCCCAGCACCCACTCGGGCCGCCACAACACCAGCACCACCACCGGCGCCCCCGCGAGCCCCGTGCCAGCCGACGCCAAAACGATCAGGCGCCGAAAACGCCGCAGTTCACCCGCATGATAGAGCTCGGCCAGAAACGGTCCGACGACCAGGTTGACGACGCGAGCGGCAAGACTCGCCAGCAGCGCCGTCTTCGACGCGGCGGCATAGGGCCCGGCCGCCTCGACACCGGCCCACACCCCTACTGCCACCAGATCCCAGCGTGTGATACCCAGCGTTGCCAGGGCCGTCCCGCCCATGGGTAACGAGCTGGCAAGCCAGGCACGTGTTTGATGGACCGGCGACGTATCGCCCAGAAAACCAAGCGCCTTTCGCAGCTGCACGAGCGCGCCCCATTCGAGCACCACCAGGGACACCACCACGACTGCCATTGCGGTCGATGCCTGACTGACGCCACACAGCACGACGATCAGCACGCACAAAGCCGGCATCAGCACCTGACGCGGCAAAATGGCGGCGGCGGTGCGCTGCAGGCCACGCATGCAACTCTCCCGCCATACATCCACAGTCAGCGGCACGACCAGGGCGGCCGCCCACAACAGTGCCGTGCGCTGCCCTGGAAACTGAAGCGCGGCGATCAGCAGCAGCGCAACCAACACGAAGGTTGCGAGCCCAACCGCCCTCGCGCTCGACACGATCACCCCACGCAACAGTGCCAACTGGCCGTTGATCCGGTAAGCGGCCACGAACCGCATGAGACTGGTGGAAAAACCCAGTGCCGCCAGCAACGCGAGAATCGCTGCCACTGACTGAACGTACGCAAACAGCCCGAAATCCGCCACCGAAAGGGCCCGCGCCAGCACGAGATGCAGCAGGTAGTTCAGCGCCA
>DQBD01000122.1:10062-11836 GCA_003526065.1 Gammaproteobacteria bacterium
TGTCTGGGCAATCCCCGCGTCCTCGCCCGCCTGCACGGCGTAATCGTGATAGAGGCACGACGCCTCCTCGCGCAAGGCGGCCAGCGCATCGACAGCCAGCGCCGCCTTGAGCACGGCCTTTGCCGCATTCCGAACAGCGGAGGGACGCGCCACGCCCGACTCATCGGGAGCAACACCTCCAGACAGTCGCGTGTTTCGTTCGTCGATCGCGCGAAAACACGCCGCCGTGTTCCCTGAATCGTGCTCGAAAACGCCAAATGTTGTCGCAAACCGGCGGTTCACACGCTGCATGACGCTGCCGAAGTCAGTCATGGCCTGGTCGAACGTCGCCACCACGAAATGATGCCGGTGACGGACCAAAGAGCGATGGAACCGAATCCAGCTGCGCAAGCCCTGACGCAGCGAAACCACCGGCTCGCGCTGCACAAACGAGCAGACGGCGTCCAGGGGATCTCGAACGATGAGCAACGCCGGAATTCCCCAGTGTGCCGCCCGCACCAACTGCGCAGGGGCGTGCAGATGATGCGCAACCCGTACGCATTCCGGCTGACTGCTCTGGAACGCGAAATAGGCGAACGTGTTGCCGCTGCGGGGAAACGCCTCGATTACCAGACCCGTGTGCCGAGTGACGCGTGTCGGGCCATCGGCATCGCCTTCCTTCAAGCGGGCGAGGCGGTCGTACAGCAGCGGATGCAATGACGCGATGCAGCGTATTTCATAGCGAAGCTTGCGGTAAGGCCGGTAAAACATTCGGTCAATGGCCGCTATATCCACGACACACGCCGCCGAGCGCCCGGCATTCCAGGACCCTGCCTGCACACCGGAACGCGATGCGCCGCGACGACATCATCGGTGTCCAGATCACCAGCCAACGGCGAACGACCTGCGCGACTGCCGTGCTCACACTTCCCGCTTGCGCAAAAAGATCATCCAGGTAGGCGCGCACACACGCGGCGTCAAGCGATAAAGCAGCAGCATAGCGCCCCACATGATCCGCGAGTTGGCAAAGTACGCTGGCTCCGCGAAGTGGCCATACATGTGATGCTCCCACAATGAGACCGGGAAATAGCGCCGCACCGCGCGGCGCGTGTTCACCCTGTAGCGTGTTGGGAAAACATCCACCGCCTTGCGATGCGGCTGCAGGCGCTTCAACACCGCCACGTGCCACCGGTTGGGCACGACATTCGCGCCAACGCCGATGTACCCCCACAAATTCGGTGTACGTACGCACAGCCAACCACCCGGCTTCAGGACGCGGTGCAATTCCGGCGCCACCTGCGCCGGGTTCTCGATGTGCTCGAAGGTCGAATCGGAAACGATTAGATCGACCGACGCATCGGCCAACGGCACCGCCGAATCGTCACCGAGCACGTGATACTCGTCGAGCGCCGGATGTTCCGCCACGGCAGGGTCGACATCGACGCCGATCACGCGCTGGCACTTGCCCTGAAAGACCTGCAACTGACGCCGATACGGCACCGGATCTTCCTGTGCGCCGCGTCCGCGCCCGGCCCCGAAATCGAGCACCGTCATATCCGGCTGCAACAACGCGTTGATCCGACTGTAAAAGGCAACGGTGCCATCGATATGGCTGAAACCGCCGGCGGCGGTTTCGGGAAAAAAGCGTAACTTGCAGTCCATGACAACCAACCGTGACGAAACTCGCTAACGGCCATTCCGCGACACGAGCTTCAAATGCAATGAGACCTACGACTGATTGACTTTGGCCTGTTGCGATACCGCCGCGGCCGGCGCGCATGTGCGAAATGACCGC
>DQBD01000112.1:0-3406 GCA_003526065.1 Gammaproteobacteria bacterium
GCCAGCGCGCGTCGTTCAGCGGCTCGCCGGCGCCGCGCTCGGTACGCTCGTCGCAGCACAGTGCCAGCAGCGCCTCGGGCGCGCCCTTGACGAACACGCAGGCGTTGCCCTCGTGGTCGTGGTGCAGCGTGGCCATGAACTTGCGGCCGGGATCGAACGGCAGCGTGTCGGTGCGTGTCCAGTGCTGGCGCGTTGCCTCGGGGTCGATCCCGGCCTTGCCGGCGAAGGTCAGCAGCGCGCCCTCCATCGGATCGCCCTCCACGCACCAGTCGCCGGCGCCGGCCTTCAGTTCGGCGTCGTTGCACAGGACGGCCGTGCGGGCCAGCTCGGTCAGCGCCGGGTGGTCGCGCGGGTCGATCACCAGGCCGTTGCGCCGCAGCTGCCCGGCCGGTTCGTAGCCGACGCCGTCGACCGTGAACACCGCGCCCTGCGTCGCCACCACACCGACGCTCATCTCGTTGCGCGTGAGGGTGCCGGTCTTGTCGGTGCAGATGACCGACACCGCGCCCAGGGTCTCGATGGCCGGCAGGCGGCGCACGATGGCGCTGCGCCGCGCCATGGCCTGGACACCGACGGCCAGCGTGATGGTCAGCGTCGCCGGCAGGCCTTCCGGGATGGCGGCCACCGACAGGCCCACCACCACCATGAACAGCTCGCCGAACGGCCAGCGCAGCACCTGGTAGCCGAACACCAGGATCAGCGCCGCCACGGCCAGGATGAACGCGGTCAGCCAGCGCCCGAAGGTGGCCATCTGTGTCACCAGGGGCGTGGTGAGCATCGGTACGCTGGCCAGCAGGCCGCTGATGCGCCCGATCTCCGACCCGCCGCCGGTGGCCACCACCACGCCGAAGCCCTGGCCGGTGACCACCGTGGTGCCGCTGAAGGCCATGCAGGTGCGGTCGCCCAGTGCCGCCTCGGCGTCCACCGCTGTGGTCTGCTTGCCGACGGCCGCCGACTCGCCGGTCAGGATGGCCTCCTGCACGCGCAGGTCATGTGTGCGCAGCAGGCGCAGGTCGGCCGGAACCCGGTCGCCGGCCTCCAGCAGCACCACGTCGCCCGGAACCAGCTGTTCGCCGGCAACGGTCTGGCGCCGGCCGTCGCGGCGCACCGCGGCGCGCGGCGCCAGCATGCGGCGAATGGCCTGCATGGCGTGCTCGGCGCGGCGTTCCTGGGCGAAGCCGATCAGGGCATTGACCAGCACCACCGCCAGGATCACGCCGGTGTCGATCCAGTGGCGCAGCAGACCGGTGATCAGCGCGGCGCCGAGCAGCACGTAGATCAGCACGTTGTGGAACTGGGACAGGAAGTGCAGCAGCGGATGGCGCCGCGGCGGTTCCGGCAGGCGGTTGGGGCCATGACTGGCGAGCCGTCGCGCGGCCTCGGCCGGGTTCAGGCCGGCGCTGGAGCTGTGCAGCAGGTCGAGCGTCTGTTCGGCCGGCAAGGCGTGCCAGGTCGGCGCAGCGGGCGAGGACGGCATAAGGTTTGATGTTGCTGGCGCAGGCGCACACGCTGCGCCGGATCGGCCGTCAGGGCAAGGGCTTTCGGCCGAACAGTGCGCCGGCGTTGACCACAGGCAAACGCCGGCTGTCGCCGGCGCGCTGGGCGTGGCGGTTCAGCGGGCGGTCCAGCCGCCGTCGATCACCAGTTCCGAGCCGGTCATGAAGGACGACTCGTCGGACGCGAGGAACAGCACCGCCGCCGACACCTCGTCCGGGTCGGCGGCGCGGCGCTGCAGCTGCACGCCGAGCATGCGCTGCCGGGCCTCGCCCTCGGAGGCCAGCAGACCGTCCAGCATGGGGGTGTCGATAAGGCCCGGGTGGACGGAGTTCACGCGGATGTCGAACGGTGCCAGGTCCGCCGCCGCCGCCTTGGTGAGCAGCCGCACCGCGCCCTTGCTGGCGCAGTAGGCGGAAGCCAGCGCGCCGCCGACGAGGCCGAACACCGACGAGATGTTGATGATGCTGCCGCCACCGCCCTGGTCGCGCATCCTGCGGCCGGCCGTGCGCACGCCCAGGAACACGCCGCGGGCGTTGATGGCCATCACCCGGTCCCACTCGTCGGTGCCCAGGTCGAGCACCGATGTCGTGCTGTGTGAAATGCCGGCGTTGTTGATCAACACGTCGACACGGCCGAAGTGCGCGCAGGCGGCGTCGACCGTCTGCTCCCACGCGGCCTCGTCGGTTACGTCGTGCGGCCAGGCGGCGGCGTCGGCGCCGGTGGCCTGGACCGCGGCGAGGGTGTCGGAGAGGCCCGCCGGGTTGCGGTCGGTGATGGCCAGGCGGGCCCCTTCGCCGGCCAGGCGCAGCGCATGCGCGCGGCCCATGCCGGAGGCGGCGCCGGTGATGAACACGACTTTTCCGTTCACGCGTCCCATGGGTTCTCCTCCCTGTGTTGTCGTGTAGGGACCGCTGTGGTCAGCGGGCAGCACCCCGCTCGGTCAGGTGTTCGGCCAGGAAGTCGATGCGGTCGTTGCCCCAGAAGATTTCCTCGCCCACCAGAAAGGTCGGCACGCCGAACACGCCGGCCGTTTGCGCCTGCTCCCAGTACTCCTCCAGGCGCGCGCGCAGGGTCGGGTCCTCGCTGGCGGCGGCCAGTTCGTCCGGGTCGAGTCCGGCGCGCCGGCCGGCGTCACGCAGCACGTCGAGGTCGCCAATGTCGCGTCCCTCGCCCCACTCGGCGTGCATCACCTCCACCACATACTGGCGCAGGCGGCCCTGTTGCTCGGCCAGCAGCGAGCCGGCGCCGGCGCGGGTGGGGTCGGTGGTTACCGGCGGTGGGTTGAAGGGGATGTCCAGTCGGCGGCACCAGCGGCGCACGTCCTGGCGGGCGATGGGCAGCTTGCCCTTGGCCCGTTCGGGCGACGAGCGACCCTGCCAGCCGCCCAGCGGACGCCATTCGAAATGGCAGTCGAACCGGTCGAGCAGGTCGAACATCGACTTCGACGCCAGGTAGCAGTAGGGGCTGCGGAAATTGAAGAATACGGTGATCGGAACGTGTGTGCTCATGAGGCCCTCCTGTGATTGCCGTCAGGGTAGCAGGCGCCGCCGGCTGCGGGCGGTGGGGCAATCGGCTATCCTCGCCCGGCGTTCCTTCTTTGCACTACGGAAATCAAGAACAGTCACATGAGCGAGCCCGTCACCCTCAGTCAGTACCTTCGCGAGGCCGTCCAGGCCGGTCATCTGGCCCCGGCCCTGGTCGACGTGATGGAACAGATCGGTGTTGCCAGCCGCGAGATCGCCGGTGCCCTGGCGCACGGCGCGCTGGCTGGCGTGCTGGGTGCGACCGAGACCGCCAACGCGTCCGGCGAGACGCAGAAGAAGCTCGACGTGCTGGCCAACGATGCCTTCATGCGTACGTTGCCGACGACCGGTGTCGTGTCCGGGTTGGCGTCGGAGGAACTCGACGG
>DQBD01000112.1:3521-7269 GCA_003526065.1 Gammaproteobacteria bacterium
GAGACGCAGAAGAAGCTCGACGTGCTGGCCAATGACGCCTTCATGCGCACGCTGTCAGCGACCGGTGTCGTCTCCGGCCTGGCGTCGGAGGAGCTCGACGGCACCTACGCCGTCCCGGATGCCAGCGGCGGTTATCTGGTGGTGCTCGATCCGCTGGACGGCTCATCCAACATCGACGTCAACGTGTCGGTCGGGTCGATATTTTCCGTGCTGCGTGCGCCGGACGCGGCGGCGCCGGCGCAGGCCGATTTCCTGCAGCCCGGCACCGCCCAGGTGCTGGCCGGGTTCACCGTGTACGGGCCGGCCACGGTGATGGTGCTGACCTTCGGGCACGGGGTGCAGGGCTTCACCCTGGACCCGGACAGCGGGCAGTTCCGGCTGACCGCGGCGGACATCCGCATTCCCGAACGCACCAGCGAGTACGCCATCAATGCCTCGAACCAGCGCTGGTGGCAGCCGCCGGTGCAGCGCTACGTCACCGAATGCATGGCCGGCAAGAGCGGCCCGCGCGGGCGGGACTTCAACATGCGCTGGGTCGGCTCCATGGTGGCCGATGTGTACCGTCTGCTCACGCGCGGCGGCATTTTCATGTACCCCCGCGACACCAAGGATCCGGCCAAGCCGGGCAAGCTGCGCCTGATGTACGAGGCCAACCCGATCGGTTACGTGGTGGAGCAGGCCGGTGGCGGCGCCAGCACCGGTTATGAACGCATCCTGGACCTGCGGCCCGAGAAGATTCACCAGCGTGTGGCGGTGATCATGGGATCGAAGGAAGAGGTCGATCGGGTCACGCGCTACCACCACGACGGTTGAGTCGGCGCGTTTGACGCTCAGGCGGTCTCGAGGCTGGCCTGGAAGTTGAGTTCGGCGATCACGCCGTTGGGATCGACCACGAACACCTGGTGCAGGTCGGCGGCGGGCATGGCCAGCTCCCGGTACGGGATGCCCAGGGCGGTCAGGTGTGCGCGCAGGGTCGACAGGCCGCTGGCCCGAAACGCGAGGTGATCCACACCCGGGCCTGCCGGGCCCCGCAACGCGTGGATGGGCTGTCCGCACACGTCCGCCGCGTAGCGTGCCCCGCATTCGATCAGGTGAACCACCGGCCGCCCGTCGGCGTACAGCCAGTACCCCGGTACCGTCAGCGGCGGTCGCGCGCCGACCTCCAGACCCAGCGCATCGACGTAGAAGCAGCGTGTTTCTCCAGCCGTGTGGTGCGGATGGCGCAGTGATCCGGTGTGTGCAGCGTCATGGCCCGGCCTCCTCAAGCTGGTGATCCCAACGGCCGTAAACACGCTATCTGACGTCTTTGCCGGCCGACCTCATGGTGCAGTATTCCTCCGACACGGAAATCGCCGCCGCGGCGGACGCGCTGGCGGCGGTGTTTCGCGCCATGCCGGCCTTTCCGGTGGTCGGCGACCCGACGCAGGCGGCGGCCCTGTACCGAAGCCACGACGGGTGGAGCCGGCATCTGTTGACCGGGGCCGCGCCGCCCGAGTTGCCGGCTATCGGCGGTCCCGGGCCGCAGTGGGCGCAGGCGCAGCTGTTTTTTCGCGAGCGTCGGCGTGCCGAACAGGCGCACGTGCAGCGCCGCGAGCGTGAGTACGGCGCCCTGACGCATGACCTGCTGCGTGCGCTGCGCGAGGTCAGCCATGCCACCGGGCACGCGGCCGAGGCGGTCGAGGCCACGCTCGGGCGGGTGCACGACCTGTTGGCCAGTAACGCGGTCGATCAGCTGCGCACGGAGTTCGCCGGCCTGGCGCTGCAGTTGCGTGACGTGATGGCGCAGCAGCGAGCGGCACTGGACCGGCAGCTGGCCGACCTGCACGCGCGCGTGGAATGCGCCGAGCAGGCCAAGGCGCAGGCCGAGGCCGACGTGCGCGAGCTCGGTCAGCACCTGGCGCAGATGCGCGAGGCGCTGGAGCAGGCCCGCCAGCAGATGCAGCTTGACCCGCTGACGGAGCTGTACAACCGCGGCGCCTTTGAAGCCGCCCTCGGGCGTTACGTGGAGCTGGCGCAGGCAGGTGGGCAACCGCTGGCGCTGGTGTTGCTGGACATCGACCATTTCAAGCGCATCAACGACCGCTTCGGACATCAGGCTGGCGATGCGGTGCTGCGCGCCTTCAGTGATCTGCTCAGTCGGACGTTCCTGCGGGCGGATGACTTTGTCGCCCGTTACGGGGGGGAGGAGTTCGCCATTCTGTTGTTGGTCAGTGACGCCGGCCAGGTGGAGCGGTTGCTGGCGACGCTGCTTGAACGCCTGCGTGCACAGCACGTGCCGGCACTGGGCGAGGACGACCTGCTCAGCTGCTCGGGCGGCTATGCCCTGTTGCGCAGCGGCGAGGACAGCCAACATTTTTTCCGTCGCGCCGACCAGGCGCTGTATCAGGCCAAGGCCGCCGGGCGTGCCTGTGTGCAGGCGGCGGCCTGAGCCGGTTCTGTCTCAGGTCGCATCGACCGGATGGTGCAGTGACACGGCTCCCAGGCCGCCGCCGAAGTGCGCCACGGCCGTCTGTCCCGGTCGCAGGGCGTGGGCGCGGGTCAGGCCGCCGGTCAGAACCAGCTCGCCGGCCTTGAGTCCCTCGCCGCGTCCTGCCAGATGCCGAACCAGCCAGGCCACTGACGCCAGCGGCGAACCGAGCGCGGCGGCGCCCAGGCCCTGGTCGATGGTTTCGCCGTCGATTTCGAGCAGTACGCCGGTCAGGCGCAGATCGCCGACGTCCGACAGCGCCCGCGGCGCGCCGGTCAGGTAACGTGCCGCCGAGCTGTTGTCGGCGATGTTGTCCACGGCCTTGAAGCGGTAGTCCCGATAGCGGCTGTCGACCACCTCCAGGGCGGGCAGCACGGCGGCGGTGGCCGCGGCCACCTGCTCGGGCGTCACCGTTTCGCCGCGCAGGTCCTGTCCGAGCAGGACGGCGATTTCCGGCTCGAGGCGTGGCTGGATCAGCGCCCCGGCCGGCAGACGGGGGGCGTCCAGACGCATGTCGGCCAGCAGCACGCCGCTGTTGGGGTGCTCGACCCCCATCTGCTCGCGCATGGCGGCGCTGGTGAAGCCCAGCTTGTAGCCGACGCGCACGCCCCCCTTGCGTTCGAGCAAGGCAGCCTGAATGGCGTAGGCATCGGTTTCGTCGAGGTCCGGCCGGGAATCGCTCAGCGGTGTGCCGGCGCGGCATTCGGTGGCGGCGCGCTGCAGTTGCGCGGCCAGTTCGGTGATGATGTCGGCGCTCAGCGGCATGAGACCCTCCTGCAAAGTCTGGCTAACAGGATAGCCGGTGCCGTCGGCCGGCAGCGGCCGAGCGGTGTCCATGGGGGCGCCATCCGGCCACTGCGGGCCGCCTGCTGACGCAGCGCGATGGCGGGCCGGCGGCTTCGGTGGCCGGGGTGTGCCGTGTATGGTGTTCTCCGCGTATCGGGAGGTTATTTCATGACGGTCAAGGAATTGGCCCGGGCCGCCGGCGTTCCGGCCAGTCGGGTGCGCTATTACGCCCGCAGCGGCCTGCTGCCGGCGGCGCGGGATCCGGACAACGACTACCGCTGCTTCGGGCCACAGGACCTGGCGCGGCTGCGCTTCATCGTCGCCGCCCGGGCGCTGGGTTTCGCCCTGCGAGACGTCGGTCGGGGGCTTGGTCGAGGACGAGGTGAAGTAGCGTGTGTTACCAGACATGGCCCGCAGGATGTGCCAGCCGTCTTCCCAGCCATGGTTGCCGAGGATGGAGTCGAACGTGGTCGTGATGGAGCCGGACTGTCGCGG
>DQBD01000055.1 GCA_003526065.1 Gammaproteobacteria bacterium
CTGCGCCAGACCCAGGCGCTCGGCATGATCGATGACCATCAGCGTGGCATTGGGTACGTCGACTCCCACCTCGATCACCGTGGTGGCCACCAGCAGATCGAGCTCACGGCGCTGGAAAGCGCCCATCACGCGCTCCTTGTCACGGCTTTTCAGGCGCCCGTGCACCAGGCCCACGCGCAACTGCGGCAATGCCGCGGCCAGTTCCTCGGCCGTGTCGCTGGCCGCCGACAGCGCCAGCGCCTCCGATTCCTCGATCAACGGACACACCCAGTACGCCTGCTCTCCGCGCGCACAGGTGGCGACGATGGCCGCCAGCAGCTCGTCGCGCCGCCGCCGCGGCACCGCCAGCGTGTGCACCGGCGTGCGGCCGGGTGGCAGTTCATCGATGACCGAGGTGTCGAGATCGGCGTAGAAGGTCATGGCCAGTGAGCGGGGGATGGGCGTGGCGGTCATGATCAGCTGATGCGGAGACAGCGCGCCGTCGTCGCCCTTGGCGCGCAGCGCCAGACGCTGGTGCACGCCGAAACGGTGCTGCTCGTCGATGACCACCAGCCCCAGGCGGGCAAAGCGTACCTGCTCCTGGAACAGGGCGTGCGTGCCGACCACCACCTGTGCCCGGCCGGAGGCGATGTCCGCCAGGATCGCGTCACGCGCCTTGCCACCGTGGCGACCGGCCAGCCACAGCGGCTCCACGCCCAGTGGCGGCAGCCAGCGACAGAAGTTGCGAAAGTGCTGCTCGGCCAGCAGTTCGGTCGGCGCCATGATCGCCACCTGCCAGCCCGCCTCCACCGCCTGCAACGCCACCAGCGCCGCCACCAGCGTCTTGCCGGAACCGACATCGCCCTGCAGCAGCCGCAGCATCGGGTGCGGCCGTGCCAGGTCCACCAGCACCTCATCCACCACACGCCGCTGGGCACCGGTCGGCGCGAACGGCAGGGACTGCAGCAGGCGCTCCCGCAGCGCACCGGACGCCTGCAGTGACGGTGCCCGGCGCGCCTGCCGCTGTCGCCGCCGCTGGCGCAGGCTCAGGTGATGCGCCAGCAGTTCCTCGAGGGCCAGGCGGTGCAGGGCCGCCGGGCGCGCATCGAGCGCTGTCGAGGCTTCCGGTTGGTGCAGACCGCGCAGGGCCGCGGCCAGGTCGGGCAGATGCTCGGCCTCGCGCAGCGACCTGGGCAGTACGTCCGGCAGCACCTGCTCGCAGCGCGCCAGGGCGGCACCGACCAGGCGCCGCAAGGTGGCCTGGGTCAGTCCGGCGGTGGACGGGTATACCGCCGTCAGGGCCGCGGCCGGCAACGGCTCATCGGCCCCGGCAGCCAGCAGGCGGTACTCGGGATGCACCATCTCCAGACGCGCCGGACCCGGCCGCACCTCGCCATAGCACTCCAGCCAGCGCCCGGGCTGCAACTGCTGCAGCTGCGGCGGGCGGAAGTGAAACAGGCGCACCGTCAGTGCGCCGCTGGCGTCGGCCAGACTCACCAGCAACGCCCGACGGCGGCGCTGGCTGACCTCGGCCGCCTCGATGCGGCCGCGGATCAGCGCATGCTGGCCGGCACGCAGGGCGCCGATGGGCACCAGCCGGCTGCGGTCCTCGTAGCGCAGCGGCAGATGCAGCAACACGTCAGCGGCAGTATGAATGCCCAGTTGGGCCAGCCGCCCGCGCAGTGCCGGCCCTACCCCGGGCAGGCTCGCCAGATCCTGGGCAACGGCAGTGGGCCGGCCGGCAGCCACGGTTGCCACGGAGCAAACCGGTAGCTGGACTCAGCCAAGCACCAGGATGGCGTCGGCCTCCACCGCGGCGCCGCGCGGCAGTGCCGCCACGCCCACCGTGGCGCGGGCCGGATATGGTGTCTCGAAATAACGCGCCATGACCTCGTTGACGGTGGCGAAATGCCCGAGGTCGGTCAGATAAATGGTGAGCTTGACCGCCTGGCCGAGACTGCCGCCGGCGGCCCCGGCCACCGCCTTCAGGTTCTCGAACACCTGCACCGCCTGCGCCTCGATGCCGCCGTCCACCAGCTCGCCGGACGCCGGGTCCAGCGGAATCTGGCCGGACAGGTAGACGGTGTCGCCGGCACGAATGGCCTGCGAGTAAGGACCGATGGCGGCCGGGGCACGGTCGCTCGCAACGGCGGTCAGGGACATGGTTCAGCCTCGTTTGCGGGTGATGCGGCGCACCGACTTGAGCGTGCGCAGGCGTTTCATGATCCGCGCCAGGTGCACCCGGTCGCGGACCTCGATGGTGAAATCGTCGACAGCATGAATGCCATCACGGTTGTGCAGCAACACGTTGGCGATGTTGCAGTCCATATCGGCAATCGCGGCGGCCAGGGTGGCCAGTTCGCCGCGCTGGTCGACCACCTCGATGCGGATGTCGACCGGGAAGCGGGCATCGCCGGCCGGCTGCCATTCCACGTCCAGCCACTTGTCCGGCTGCTTGGCGAACTCGGCCGTGCTTGGACAGCCGTCGACGTGGATCACCACCCCACGCCCGGCACTCACGTAGCCACGGATGGGGTCGCCCGGAATGGGCCGGCAGCATTTGCCGTAGCTGACCACCAGCCCTTCGGTGCCCTTGATGGCCAGCGGCGCGCGACCGCTGTCGCTGCCCACCAGCCAGCGCGGCGCCACCCGCTGCAGGGCGCGCCGCAGGCCGGAACGCTGGCGCCTTCCAACCGCCGGCAGCGGCGTGCCGCTGACCAGGTGGGTGGCGACCACGGCAGCCAACCGCTTGCCCAGCCCGACATCCTCGAGCAGGTCATCCATGGCCTTGGCGCTGAACTCACGCAGCACGCCGGCAATGTTGGCTTCCGGCACCTGCGCCATCGGCGTGCCCAGGCGCGCCAGTTCGATTTCCAGCAGGCGCCGCCCCAGGTCGACCGCCCGCTCATGATCGATGGTCTTCAGGAAATGACGGATGGCCGCGCGCGCCTTGCCGGTGACGACGAAGTTCAGCCAGCTCGGATGCGGGGTGGCCGTGCGGGCGGTGATGACCTCCACCGTCTGGCCGGTCTCCAGCACGCTGCTCAGCGGCGCCAGACGCCGCTCGATACGCACCGCCACGCAGTGATTGCCGATGTCCGAGTGCACCGCGTAGGCAAAATCGACCGCCGTGGCGCCCGCCGGCAGCGCCAGGATGCGGCCCTTGGGCGTGAACACGTAGACCTCGTCCGGGAACAGGTCCACCTTGACCGAATCCAGGAACTCCTGCGGATCGCCGGCATTGCGCTGCAGCTCGACCAGCCCCTGCAGCCACTCGCGGGCCCGCTGCTGCGGACGGCTGTTGCCGCCACTGGGATCCTTGTACAGCCAGTGCGCGGCAATGCCGGCATTGGCGATGCGATCCATTTCCTCGGTGCGGATCTGAATCTCCGCCGGAACACCGTAGGGCGTGAACAGCGCCGTGTGCAGCGACTGGTAGCCGTTGGTCTTGGGGATGGCGATGTAGTCCTTGAAGCGCTGCGGCAGCGGCTTGAAGGTGCTGTGCACCAGTCCCAGCACGCGGTAGCACTCGTCCACCGTGTGCACCACGATCCGCAGCGCGTAGACGTCGTACACCTCGCTGAGCGGGATGCGGTCCTGGCGCATCTTCTGGTACACGCTGTACAGGTGCTTCTCGCGGCTCTCCAGGCGGTACGGGATGGACGCCGCGTCCAGTTTCAGGCGCAGCGTCGCCTCGATCTTGCCGACCACGTCGTGGCGATTGCCGCGGGCCCGGCGCAGCGCCTGTTCCAACACCCGGCTGCGCAGCGGATACAGCGCCGAGAAGCCGAGCTCCTCGAGCTCGCTGCACAGCTCGTGCATGCCCAGGCGGTTGGCGATCGGAGCGTAGATTTCCAGCGTCTCGCGTGCGATCCGCCGCCGCTTCTGCGGCGCCAGATGGCTCAGCGTGCGCATGTTGTGCAGGCGATCGGCCAGCTTGATGAGGATGACCCGCAGGTCGCCGGCGACGGCCAGCATCATCTTGCGGAAGTAGGCGGCCTGCGCCTGCTCGCGGGTCTCGAAGCGAATCTGCGTCAGCTTGGTGACGGCATCGACCAGCCCCGCCACCTCGTCGCCGAACTGTTCCGCCAGTTCGGTGCGGGTGGCAGCGGTGTCCTCGATGACGTCGTGCAGCAACGCCGCGCACAGTGTGGCGACGTCAACCCGCAGGTTGGCCAGGATGCCGGCCACCGCCAGTGGATGGGCAATGTAGGGCTCGCCGGTCTTGCGTTGCTGACCGGCATGGGCGTGCGCGCCGTAAGCATGCGCGCGGCGGACGGCGTCGACCTCGTCCGCAGGCAGGTAGGCGGCGAGCTGCTCGGTCAGTACCTCGATGCCGCTCGCCGGAATAACCGGTACCGGTGTACTCAGGGCGTCTCGCCCGCTTCGGGGGCGGGCCCCTCGGCTGGCGGCTGGGCCGGCGCGTCCTCGACC
Organism: Gammaproteobacteria bacterium; assembly: GCA_003526065.1. Next base: position 4,414 of record DQBD01000055.1, read on the forward strand.
GGCGCGTCGAGCGCCTGCTCCCAACCGTCGGCCGCACGCTGCTCGGCCAGCTCCTCAGGCGTCAGGAACAGATGCAGCTCCTCCGGCTCGAGCACGCTGCGGTCGATCTTGCCGGCGGCGATTTCGCGCAGCGCGATCACGGTCGGCTTGTCGTTTTCCGGCTCCACCAGCGGCGAACGCCCCAGCGACAGTTGCCGGGCCCGGCGCGACGCCATGAGCACCAGATCGAACCGGCTTTCGGCGTTGACAAGGCAGTCTTCAACGGTAATACGGGCCATGTGCGGGAACCTGACGAAATTTTGACAAACAGCAAAGGCGAAGTTTAGCAGGTGCGAAGCAGCCCCTGTGGATCAGGAGGCACCCGGGCCGGACTCGGCGCTGTGGCTCAGCAGCATGGCCCGCTCGTGCGCCATGGCCGGATCGCTCTCGGCCAGGCGCTGGCAGGCCGCCAGCGCGTCGGCAAACGCGGCAAAGCAGTTGTCCCGGCCGACCAGCTCCACCAGTCCGGCCCGCAGCAACTTGCCATGGACACGCGCATTGGCACCGGCCAGCATCACCCGCACGCCACGCCGCTGCAGGTCGCGTACCACTTCCTCGAGCGTCTGCAGGCCGGTGATGTCGATGAATGGCACCCAGCGCAGGCGGATGACCAGCACCCGCGGATCGGTGTGCGTGCCGGCCAGGGCACGCTCGAAGTTCTCCACGGCGCCGAAGAAGAACGGGCCGTCGACCGAATACACCAGCACCCCCGGCGGCAGGCGGGCCAGTCCCAGATGGGCAAACTCCTGGGTGAGTTCGTGATCGGTCGCCTGGCGCACCTCCACGCTGCTCGCCATGCGCCGCAGGAAGTGCAGCGTGGCCAGGATGACGCCGATGTTCACCGCCACCACCAGGTCGGCGAACACCGTCAGGCCGAACGTGACCAGCAGAATCACCACGTCGGCACGTGGCGCGCGCCGCACCATGCGCAGGAAGTGCTTTGCCTCGCTCATGTTCCACGCCACCACGAACAGGATGGCGGCCAGGGCGGCGAGCGGCACGTTCACCGCCAGCGGCGCCAGAAACAGCACGGTCAGCAGCAACGTCGCCGCGTGCACCATGCCCGCCAGCGGACCGGTGCCGCCGTTGCGGATGTTGGTCGCGGTGCGGGCGATGGCGCCGGTGGCGGCGATGCCACCGAACAGCGGGGCGACGATGTTGGCGATGCCCTGGCCGACGAGCTCCTGATTGGAATCGTGGTGCGTGCCGGCCATGCCGTCGGCCACCACCGCCGACAGCAGCGACTCGATGGCGCCCAGCATGGCGATGGTGAAGGCGGGCCCGATCAGAGTCAGCAGGTCGCTGACGGCGAGCCGTGGCAGCTGCAGTGTCGGCAGGCCCTGCGGAATGCCGCCGAATGCACTGCCGATGGTGCGCACGCCGTCGAAGTGAAAGGCCGCCTGCAGCACCGTCGCCACCACCAGCGCCACCAACGGACCCGGCACGCGCCGCATGCCCGGCAGACGCGGCGTCGCGATGACCAGCACCAGCGAGAGCGCCGCCAGCGCCGTGGTGATCAGGTGCAGATGCGGCAGCGCCTGCAGCAGCAGCCACAGCTTCTCGTGAAAGTGTTCGCCGGTGACCGCCGGCAGCCCGAAGAAATCGCGCCACTGGCCGACCCAGATGATCACTCCGATGCCGGCCGTGAAGCCCACGATGACCGGGGCCGGAATGAAGCGGATGATCGTGCCCATGCGGGCCAGGCCGAGCAGCAGCAGGATCACGCCGGCCATCAGCGTGGCCACCTGCAGGCCGGCGATGCCGTGACGGGCCGTGATGCCGGACAGGATGACGATGAAGGCGCCGGTCGGGCCGGCAATCTGCAGCCGGCTGCCGCCGAATGCCGACACCAGAAAGCCGGCAATGATGGCGGTGTAGAGCCCCTGCTCCGGCTTGGCGCCCGAGGCGATGGCAAACGCCATGGCCAGCGGCAGCGCGACGATGCCGACGATGACACCGGCCACCAGGTTTGCCAGCCAGTGCCGGCGCCCGAGCAGGCCGGCGCGGCGGGCCTCGAGTAGCGCAATCATCGTTGCTGAATTCGCCCTGCCGGGCCGAGGCTTACGGATCGGGCACTCACGCCCCGGCGTCGCCGATCAGCAGCGCCGCCAGCACGCGCCGCCCTTCCATGCACAGCACGTTGTAGGTGCGGCAGGCGGCGAAGGTGTCCATGGTCTCGAAGCCGACACCGTGGCCGTGAAACAGCCGCAGCACGGCGGGCTCCGGAAAGCGCAATCGCGCCCCGCTGCCATACAGCACCAGCTCGGGCTCGAATTCCAGCAGCGTCTCGAAGGCCGCCAGCGGCGGCGCCTGACCGCAGGCCCACGGGCTGGGAGGCGCGTCGGGCCACAGCACCGCGGGCGAGGTGAGCGTGTGCAATGCATCGGCTTCACCGCGCGTCACCACCACACTGTCGGCCGAATACCCCTGCACGCGGTAGGCCGCGCCTCGTTCGATCTGGATTTTCATTTAGAATTTCCCATTCCGATCACGCACCTGACAGGCTGGATTATCAACCCGTGCCGGGGTCTGGTGCGCGCACCGGCTGCCCGCCCCGCCATGCCTGCCCGCCCGGATGTTCCATGAAGGACAGCTTCCCGCGCATTGAGCGCCTGCCGCCTTACGTATTCAACATCGTCAACGAGCTGAAGGCGCAGGCCCGCCAGCGCGGCGAAGACGTAGTCGACTTCGGCATGGGCAATCCCGACCAGCCGACACCGCCGCACATCGTCGAGAAGCTGGTCCAGGCTGCCCGACGCGACGACACGCACCGCTATTCGGTCTCCAAGGGCGTTCCGCGCCTGCGCCGGGCCATCTGCGCCTGGTACAAGCGCCGCTACGACGTGGACCTGAACCCGGACAGCGAGGCCATCGTCACCATCGGCTCCAAGGAAGGCCTGGCCCATCTGGCGCTGGCCACCGTCGGGCCGGGCGACGCGGTGCTGGTGCCGAACCCCACCTACCCGATCCACCCCTACGGCTTTGTCATCGCCGGGGCGGATATCCGCCACGTGCCGATGCTGCCGGAGCTGGACTTCTTCGAGGAACTGGAAACCGCCATCCGCAACTGCTGGCCGCGGCCGAAGTTTCTGGTGTTGAATTTCCCGAGCAACCCCACCACCACCTGCGTCGATCTGGACTTTTTCGAGCGCGTGGTGCGCGTGGCGCGCGAACACGAGATCTGGGTCATCCACGACCTCGCCTACGCCGAAATCGCCTTCGACGGCTACCAGGCGCCGTCCATCCTGCAGGTGCCGGGCGCCAAGGACATCGCCGTCGAGGCCTACACGCTGTCGAAGACCTACAACATGCCCGGCTGGCGAGTCGGCTTCATGTGCGGCAACCCGACGTTGATCAACGCCCTGGCGCGCATCAAGTCGTACCTCGACTACGGCACGTTCACGCCCATCCAGGTGGCCGCCATCGCCGCCCTGGAAGGCCCGCAGGACTGCGTACGCGAGATCGCCGCCATGTACCAGCGCCGGCGCGACGTGCTGTGCGAGGGCCTGAACGCCGCTGGCTGGGCGGTTGAAAAGCCCAAGGCGACCATGTTCGTGTGGGCGCGCATTCCGGAACGCTTCCGAGCCCTCGGCTCGCTCGAATTCAGCAAGTTGTTGCTGAAGGAAGCTCACGTGGCGGTGTCGCCGGGCATCGGATTTGGTGAATACGGGGACGAATACGTGCGTTTTGGCCTAATCGAGAACGAACACCGCACCCGCCAGGCGGTGCGCTCCATCCGCCGTCTGTTGCGTGGCAACGACCCGTCGGTCAGCGCCAGCGGGGTGAGCGCATGACGCCGGTACGCATCGGCCTGCTGGGCCTGGGCACGGTCGGCGGCGGCACACTGGAACTGCTGGCCCGCAACGGCGACGAGATCGCCCGCCGCGCCGGCCGACCGCTGCAGGTCACCCACGCCGCGGTACGCAACCCGGACCGCCCGCGCGGCGCCCACGCCGCCCATGTGGAGCGGCTGACCGATCCGTTCGAGCTGGTTCACCACCCGGACATCGACATCGTTGCCGAGCTGATCGGCGGCCTCGAGCCGGCGCGCGAGCTGGTGCTGGCGGCCATCGGCGCCGGCAAGCATGTGGTCACCGCCAACAAGGCGCTGATCGCCCACCACGGCAACGAGATTTTCGACGCCGCCCGGCGCGCCGGCGTGGCGGTCGGCTTCGAGGCCGCCGTGGCCGGTGGCATTCCCATCATCAAGACCCTGCGCGAGGGTCTGGCCGGCAACCGCATCGACGGCCTGGCCGGCATCATCAACGGCACCGCCAACTACATCCTCACGCAGATGCGCGACGCCGGGCTCGACTTCGCCACCGCACTGGCCGACGCCCAGCGCCTGGGGTATGCCGAAGCCGACCCGAGCTTCGACATCGACGGCGTCGATGCCGCCCACAAGCTGGCCATCCTGGCCTCGATCGCCTTCGGCATGCCGCTGTGCTTCGACCAGGTGCAGGTGCACGGCATCCGCAACCTGTCGGCGGTCGACGTCGACTACGCCGGCCAGCTCGGCTACCGGCTGAAGCTGCTCGGCATCGCCCGGCGCAGCCCGGCCGGCGTGCAGCTGCGCGTGCACCCCACCCTGCTGCCGCAGCGGCACCTGCTGGCGCAGGTGGACGGCGTCATCAATGCCGTGCTGGTGGACAGCGACGCACTCGGCCAGAGCCTGTACTACGGCGCCGGCGCCGGTGCCGGGCCGACCGCGTCGGCGGTGGTCGCCGACCTGGTGGACATCGCCCGCGCCCTGACCATCGATCCCGAGCACCGGGTGCCCTACCTGGCCTTCCACCACGACCACCTGCAGGCGCTGCCGGTCCTGCCGGACGACGCCGTCGAGTCGGCCTTCTACCTGCGCCTGACCGCGCTCGACCAGCCCGGCGTGCTGGCCGACGTGACACGCATCCTGGGCGATCTTGGCATCAGCATCGAAGCCATCCTGCAAAAGGAGCCGGCGCCCGGTGCCAGCCACGTGGCGGTGATCCTGCTCACGCACACGGTGCGCGAGCGCGCGCTGCGCGACGCCATCGCCCGCATCGAGGCCCTGCCCAGCATCGACGGCAGCGTGGTCAGCCTGCACCTCGATCACCTGGAGCACTGACATGAGCGCCTACGAGGGCCTGATCGCCCGCTACCGCGACTGGCTGGACCTGCCGGCCGGCGTCACACCGGTGAGCCTGCTCGAGGGCAACACGCCACTGATCCGCCTGCGCAACATCCCGCGCACACTGGGCGTGGACGCCGACATCTACGTCAAGTTCGAGGGTCTGAATCCGACCGGCTCGTTCAAGGACCGCGGCATGACCGCCGCCGTCAGCATGGCGGTACACGAAGGCAGTCGCGCCATCATCTGCGCCTCCA
>DQBD01000184.1 GCA_003526065.1 Gammaproteobacteria bacterium
TTAGAAGGCCGTTGCTCTATCCTGGCTGAGCTACGGGCGCAGCAAACCCGAAACCTGCACCATTCGCCGGGCAAACTGGTCGGGGTAGAGAGATTTGAACTCCCGACATCCAGCACCCAAAGCTGGCGCGCTACCAGACTGCGCCATACCCCGAGATCTTGCCTGGCCCGCGTGGTTGCGCGGGGTGCGAACTATACAGCCGCCCGCCCGGCAGGGTCAACGCCGTGCCGGGTGGGATGGACAAGCTGCTAGAATTCGCGCTTCCCGGAATTCATCGCAACCATCTGGATTTGAAGCGCACCATGGCCATTGAACGCACGCTTTCCATCATCAAGCCCGACGCCGTCGCCAAGAACGTCATCGGCGCCATCTACTCCCGCTTCGAGCAGGCCGGGCTGAAGGTCATTGCCGCGCGCATGGAGCACCTGAGCCGCGAACAGGCCGAGGGCTTCTATGCCGTGCACCGCGAGCGCCCGTTCTTCAATGACCTGGTCAGCTTCATGATCTCCGGTCCGGTGATGATCCAGGCGCTCGAGGGCGAGAACGCCGTCGCGCTGCACCGCGACCTGATGGGGGCCACTGACCCGGCCAAGGCGGCACCGGGCACCATCCGTGCCGATTTCGCCAGCACCATCGACGAGAACGCCGTGCACGGCTCGGACAGCCTCGAGAACGCCGCCACGGAGATCGCCTATTTCTTCGGTGACGGGCAGATCTGCCCGCGCACCCGCTGACCCGGGATCCCTTGGACGCAGCCACCGCCAAGACCAACCTGCTGGGCCTGGATCGTCCGGGCCTGGAGGGGCTGTTCGCCTCACTCGGCGAGAAGCCGTTTCGCGCCGGGCAGGTTCTGCAGTGGCTGCATGCCCGCGGCTGCGACGACTTCGCGGCCATGACCAACCTGAGCAAGGCGCTGCGTGAGCGTCTGGCGCAGGGGTCGCAGATTGCCGCGCCTCAGGTGCAGGCCGACCACCTGGCGTCCGACGGTACCCGCAAGTGGCTGTTCCAGGTGCCCGGTGGCAGCGCCATCGAGACCGTCTATATCCCCGAGACGCGCCGCGGCACGCTGTGCGTGTCGTCGCAGGTCGGTTGCCAGCTGAACTGCAGCTTCTGCCAGACCGCCCGTCAGGGATTCAACCGCAACCTCGGCGTGGACGAGATCGTCGGCCAGATATGGGCCGCCAGCCGTCTGTTGCCGCCGCATCCGGCGCGCGAGAAGCCCATCACCAACGTGGTGTTCATGGGCATGGGCGAGCCGCTGCTGAACTTCGACAACGTGGTGGCGGCCATCCGCGTCATGCTGGACGACCTGGCCTACGGGCTGTCCTGGCGCCGGGTGACGGTGAGCACGTCCGGCGTGGTGCCGATGATCGATCGCCTGCGCGAGGAGTGCCCGGTGGCGCTGGCGGTGTCGCTGCACGCGCCAGATGACGCCTTGCGCGACGAACTGGTGCCGCTCAACCGCCGTTACCCGATCGATGTGTTGCTCGATGCCTGCCGCCGGTACGTGGCGGGCGATTCGCGGCGCCGGATCACCTTCGAGTACACCCTGCTGGCCGGGGTCAACGATCACCCGGCTCAGGCCAAGGCGCTGGCCAAGCTGCTGGCGCGGGTGCCGGCGAAGGTAAACCTGATCCCGTACAACCCCGTGGCCGGGCTGCCGTACAGCACCTCGCCGCCGCAGGCGGTGGCACAGTTTCGTGACGAGTTGCTGCGCCGCGGCCTGGTGGCAACCGTGCGCAAGACCCGCGGCGACGATATCGCCGGCGCCTGCGGACAGCTGGCCGGGCAGGTCTTGCCGCGTGCCCGCCGTGCCGTCCCCCTTTCACCGTCTGCGTGAGTCGTATGCGTAGCCAGCTGCCGATTCTCGTCACCGTGCTGATGCTCGCTGGTTGCGCCAGCCAGCCCCGGGAGCCCGTGTTGCGCGATGCCGCCGGTGGGCGCCTGGCGCAGGTCGACATGGCCGTTTGCAGTCAGGTGTCCGTGGACCCGGAGCGCAAGGTCGGCAAGAAGGAACGTCTGGCGGAACTGCGGATGGCGCTGGGCGCCGGCTACATGCGCAAGGGCGCGCTTGACGTGGCCCTGCAGGAACTCGAAAAGAGCCTGGAGCTGAATCCGCGCAGTGCCGAGGCGCACGCGACCATGGCCTTGCTGATGTTGCGTCTGGACAAGCCCGATCAGGCCGGCCAGCACTACGTCAGGGCGCTGCAGCTGGCACCGAGTGATCCGGAGATTCGCAACAACTACGGCGTTTACCTGTGCAATCAGGGTCATGCGCGCGCAGCGGACGCCCAGTTCCGCTGCGCCATTGCCAATCCGCTGTATCGCACACCGGCCATGGCATATACCAATGCCGCCGAGTGCGCGCTGCGACACGGGGATGCGCCGCGGGCGGAAATCGACCTGCAAACCGCCGCCCAGATCGACCCCGGCTATGCCATGGCCAGCCTGATGCTGGCCGACTTGAGCATGGACAAGGGCGATGCGGGGACTGCGCGCCGGCATCTGAGCCGTTACATGCGCCACGCCGGACAGACACCGGCCGGCCTGGCGCTGGGCGTTCGCGTGGAGACCGCGCTGGGTGATCTGGATCGTGCCGCCAGTTACCGACTGTTGCTGAAAAACCGTTTTCCTGACTCGCGCGAAGCGCAAGAGTTGAATTGAGTACCGACGAACGCGTTCCGGAGCCGGCACCGCCGGAGGCCAGCGCCGGCCAGCAGCTGCGTCAGGCGCGTGAGGCGCGCGGCTGGACAGTGGCGCTGGTGGCGGGGCGTCTGCGTATTCGTCCGGCGCTGGTGGAGGCGCTGGAAGCCGACGATTACGCGCCGTTCGGTGCCGTTGCCTACGCCCGTGGCCAGCTGCGCAATTACGCGGCCCTGCTGGGGGTGGATGCGGCAACGGTACTGCAGGGGGTGTCGCCACCACGGCTTGACGAGCCCGGCAAGCTGGCGCGCAACGCACCGGAACTTCATCCCGGGCGGCCGTGGCTGGTGCGTCTCGGTGGTGCGGCGGTCGTGGTGGTGCTGGCGGTGCTCGGCGCTCTGTGGGCGGATGCGAACCGCGAGCGCGTGCCGGAGGTTTCCGAGTTCGTTCCGCCATCGGAGTCGACGGTCGCGCCGGAGCCGGCCGCGACGCCGGTCGCGACGTCAGGGCCTGATGCGTCGCCCGTGGACGTCCGGTCGCCGGCCGAAACGGCGACACCGCGCGAGGTGCCGTTCACCGCTGCCGACCCGGTCGGTCAGGCAGCGGATGTCGCCGGCTCATCGGCGCCGGCAGCGGACAATCAGCCCGCGCTGGCGGCGGAGCCCAGCACCGACGCCGGGTTGGCCGAGCTTCGCCTGCAGACCCGCGCGGTGAGCTGGGTCGAAGTGTCCGACAGCGGCGGTCAGCGCCTGATCTACGAGCTCGTCAGCCCGGGGCGCGAGCGTACGGTGCGTGGCGTGCCGCCGTTGCGCATACTGCTGGGGAACGCGCCGGCGGTGGAGGTTCTCTATAATGGCGCGCCGGTGGCTCTGCCGGCCGGCGAGCACGTCGTGCGCATGATTCTCGGCAGCCCGCCCGCAGCGGTCGCGGCGCCGCCTTCTCCTCAGCCCTGACTCAGATTCCCATGGCTTCCAAGCTACAGGCCGTGCGCGGCATGAACGACCTGTTGCCTGCGGTCACGCCGCGCTGGCACGCCGTCGAACAATGTCTGCGGGCGGTTATGGAGCGCCACGGCTTTGCCGAAGTGCGCCTGCCGCTGCTCGAGCCGACCGAGTTGTTCGCGCGCACGATCGGTGAGGTGACCGACATCGTCGAGAAGGAGATGTATACCTTTCTCGACCGCAACGGCGACAGTTTGACGCTGCGACCGGAAGGCACGGCCGGTGCCGTGCGCGCCGGTATTGAGCATGGGCTGTTCCAGGGGCAGCTGTTGCGGTGGTGGTACCAGGGGCCGATGTTCCGGCACGAGCGTCCGCAGCGCGGGCGCTACCGGCAGTTCCACCAGATCGGCGCCGAGTGCTTCGGCAGCCCCGCGCCGGAGCTGGATGCCGAGCTGATCGCCATGACGGCGCGGTTCTGGAGCGAGTTGGGCCTGGGCGGGCTGCGCCTGGAGCTGAACTCGCTGGGCTCGCGCGAGGCGCGTGCGGTGTATCGCGAGCACCTGCAGGACTACCTGCGCGGGCATTTCGACCTGCTGGACGAGGACAGCCGCCGGCGCCTGGACAGCAACCCGCTGCGCATTCTGGACAGCAAGAATCCGGCGCTGTCGGAGTTGATCGCCGGGGCGCCGAGCTTGCCGGATCATCTCGACGCCGCGTCGCGCGAACACTTCGATCGCCTGTGCGAACTGCTCGATGACCTGAAGGTGACGTACACGGTCAATCCGCGTCTGGTGCGGGGACTCGACTACTACGGCCGTACGGTGTTCGAGTGGGTTACCGACGCGCTCGGGGCGCAGGGGACGGTATGCGCGGGTGGGCGCTACGACGCGCTCGTCGAGCAACTGGGCGGGCGGCCGACACCGGCCATCGGTTTCGCGCTGGGCGTGGAGCGGCTGATCGAGCTGCTGGCCGTCAGCGGCATCGATCCGGTACAGCCGCGCCGCATGTGGTACGTGGTTTCGACGCCGGGCCCGTGTCGGGCCCAGGCATTGCGGTTGGCGCAGGACCTGCGGGCCGGTGACGACGCGCCCACGGTGCTGGTCGACCATGCCGGCGGCAACTTCGGAAAACAGATGCAGCGCGCCGACAAAGCGGGTGCGGACGTGGCGTTGATTCTCGGCGAGGAGGAGCTCGCGGAAGGTACGGTCACCGTACGCCTTCTACGCGCCAGCGAGCCAACCCAGCGGCGAGTGCCCCGCGACGCGGTGATCGCTACCGTTGCCCGCCTGGCCAGTGAGGAGGCTTCGTGAGTACCTTGGACGACGATCAGATCGAACAGCTTCGCCGCGTGTGGGACCGGTACGGCCGAGTGACCGTGGTGGTGGCGGTAGCCGTGGTGGTTGGCCTGCTCGGTGGCCGGTTCTACGGCCAGTATCAGGGCCAGCAGGCGCAGCAGGCGGCCGCGCTGTACGCCACGTATCAGCAGCCGGCCCCGGCGCAGGCAGACGATGCCGCCGACGTGGCCGAGCAGCTGCGCGAACAGTATCCGGCAAGCAGTTATGCCGCCTTCGCCGCGCTGGACCAGGCACGCCAGGCGGTACAGGACGGTGATCTGGACGTGGCCGAGCGCCACCTGCGCTGGGTCGTGGCGAACGCCGCGGAGCCGGCGGACCGGGGGCTTGCGGGTCTGCGCCTGGCGCGGGTGCTGCTGGCCAGGGGCGATGTCGCTGCGGCCAAAGAGGCCGTGGCGGACAAGGCGATCACGCCGTCGCCGGTACTGGATGAGATCAAGGGCGACATCGCGTTGGCCGAGGGCAAGTCTTCGCAGGCGCGTGACCATTATCAGCAGGCATTGGCGGGGTTGACCGGTGATGCCGGTGCGGCGGCGCTGATCAATCTCAAACTCGATGCACTGGGCAACCGTGAGTAATAGCGTGAACTTGTTGCTGCGCGTGGTGTGTGTGGCCGGTCTGGCGCTGGCGGCGGGCTGCGCCACGGTGGCGGATATCGGCAAGGGGGCGGCGCGTGGCGCCAGTCGGGCAGGGGAAAACATCGCCGGTCGCCTGACGGCCGCCGATGCCCCGCAGGCGCAGGCGGAATTGCCCGCGCTCGGCGGTGAGTACGCCGTGGAGGCAGCGGCCAAGTTCCGCGTCACCGACGGCACCCCAAGGGGTTTTCCAAAGCCCCTGCCGGCGTTCGCCGACGATGTGGTGTACACGCTCGGTAAGGACCGGGACGTCGTGTTCGCGCACGCGCTGAGCGACGGCAAGCGGCTGTGGCGTACGCGCCTGAAGGCCGTGGTGACAGGCGGTGTTGGCGCCGGAGATGGCCTGGTGCTGGTCGGTACCGCAAACGGGCTGGTGATTGCCCTGGATGCGGCGGACGGTTCGGAGCGTTGGCGAGAAAACCTCAAAAGCGAGATTCTCTCCCCGCCGGCAGCGCGTGATGGCATCACCGCGGTAGCGACCGGCGACGGTCATCTGTACGGGCTTTCCAGTGTCGACGGTGCGCGCAAGTGGAGCATCAACCGCGACGTGCCAACGCTGTCGCTGCGAGGCGGCAGCGCCCCGATCATGACCGCGCTGCAGGTGGTGCACGGATTTGCCGACGGGCATCTGGCCGCGGTCGAGCCGCGTACCGGGCGCAGCCTGTGGGATGTGCCGATTGCCCGCCCGCGCGGACGGACCGATCTCGAACGCATGGTCGACGTGGATTGCCAACCGGTGATCGCCAACAGCGCCGTCTTCGCGGCTGCCTATCAGGGACGCGTCAGTGGCGTTGATCTGGTCAGTGGCGCGCTGGGCTGGGGGCGCGAAGTATCCTGCGACAGCGCCTTGGCGGCCGACACGTTCAACGTGTACCTGACCGATGTCGATGACCGGGTGCTGGCCCTGGACCAGCGCAGCGGGCAGGTGTTCTGGGAGCAGAAGGCGCTCGAGGGGCGTCATCTGACGGCCCCTGCGGTGCTGGGAACGGTGCTGGCGGTGGCCGATGTCGAGGGTTACGTGCATTGGCTGAGCACGGACGACGGCCGTTTGCTCGGACGCAGTCGACCGACCAAGGATGCTTTCTTGCTGCCGCCGCAGGTGCACAACGGGCGCATCCATGTGCTCTCGGAAGGCGGCACCCTATACGTGCTGGAACCCGGCAGTTGATCCTGCAGTGACACCGGTAATCGCGCTGCTCGGGCGGCCAAACGTCGGGAAGTCGACTCTGTTCAACCGCCTCACGCGTACACGCGACGCGCTGGTGGCCGATTTTCCGGGGGTGACCCGCGACCGTCTGGTCGGCAGCGGTCAGCTCGGCGAGCGCCCGTTCTGGGTGGTGGATACCGGCGGTCTGCTCGGCGAGGACGCGCAGCTGTCCGGCAAGGTAAGCGACCAGGCCCTGGCGGCCGCCCAGGAGGCGGACGCGGTGCTGCTGGTGGTCGATGCCCGTGCCGGCCTGACTGCCGACGATCGCACCATCGCCGACACCCTGCGCACGCTCGGCCGGCCGGTCCGGGTGGCCATCAACAAGGCGGAGCACCTGAACCCGGACCTGGTCCGGGCAGACTTCTTCGAACTCGGGCTGGGCGAGCCAACGCCGATATCCGCCAGCCACGGTCACGGCGTGCGCAGCCTGCTCGACGGCATCCTGGAAGCCTTCCCGCCGCCCGATCTGTCGCCGACGCAGGAGGCCGAGGACACGCGTCCGGTATTTGCCGTGGTGGGGCGACCCAACGCCGGCAAGTCGACCCTCATCAACCGCCTGCTCGGACAGTCGCGGCTCATCGAGAGCCCCGTGCCCGGCACCACGCGGGACTGCGTGCGCGTACCGGTGCAATTGGACGGCCGCGAGTGCCTGTTGCTGGATACCGCCGGCCTGCGCCGGCGCGCGCAGGTGCACGAGGTGATCGAGAAATTCAGCGTCATCAAGACCTTGCAGGCCATCGACCTGGCCCAGGTGGTGGCGCTGGTGATCGACGGCGAACTCGGCATCGGTGAGCAGGATGCCCGCATCGCCGGGCAGGCCCTGCAGCGCGGCCGGGCACTGGTGGTGGCGGTGAACAAGTCCGACACGCTGGATGAGCCTGCGCGCGCCGCGCTGCGGCGCGAGGTGGAGCGTCGCCTGCCGTTCATCGGCTTCGCGCCGGTGGAATTCATCAGCGCCAAGTCGGGTCGGGGGTTGAAGGCACTGACCCGTTCGCTGTTCGCGGTGCACAGCAGCGCGCTGACACGGGTGCCGACATCGGAACTCACGCGCCTGCTGGAAGCCATCGTGACGCGCAATCCGCCGCCGATGAGCGGTGGCCGCCGGGCCAAGCTGCGTTATGCCCACCAGGGGGGGCACAGCCCGCCGACGGTGGTGATCCACGGCACCCAGGTGGCCGGCCTGCCGGCGCACTACCTGCGTTACCTCGAAAACAGCTTTCGCGAGGCACTCGGCCTGACCGGTACGCCCATACGCATCGTCACCCGGCAGGGCGAGAACCCCTACGCCGGGCGTGTGAACACGCTCACGGCGCGCCAGGTGGAGCGCCGTCACCGCGCCCGGCGGCGCGGTCGCAAGCTGTTTCGCGACTGACGCCGGGTCTCAGCGCGACGTCGACGGGTTGTCGTACAGCGCTGCGGCGCGGCGCAGCCGGTCGGCCAGCTCGGCGCGCAGCGCGGGGGGCGAGATGACTTCCACGTCCGGGCCGTAGCGCAGGATGTCGAGGATCAGCTCGGTTGCATCGCCGTAGGGCACCGTCAACTCGTAGCGGCCGTCGGTCAGCCAATGACCGCACTGGTCCGGGTGCCAGCGCTCGCTGGCCACCCAGCGGGCGCGACTGGCGGCGAAGCGCAGTACGGCCCGTTCGTGAGCCGGCCCGCCGAAGATGCCGTAGCTGGCATTGAAATGCCGGTCGACCTCCTCATCCGGCAACACGTGCGCCGGATCGGCGCCGTGACTGGCCTCGCTGATGGCATCCAGCGCAAAGGCGCGCAGCCCCTGACGGGTATGACACCAGCCGCCCAGGTACCAGTTGTCGCGGTAGCGGAACAGGCGCTGCGGGCTGACCTGGCGTTCGCTGTGTTCGCCGGTGCTGCGCGCCTGATAGCGAAAACGCAACTGCCGTCCGGCCAGGGTGGCGCTGACCACGGAGCGGAAGATGGCCGGGTCGGTGGGCCGGCCGGCGACGGTGAGGACGCGAACCACCTGCGAGGCGCGCTGCGGTGACACGCCGCCGCGGGCCAGCAGGGCCATGATGCGCCCACGCAGCGTATGGAACTGTTCCGGCATGACGCCTTCGTCGAGCCCGCTCAGCAGACTCTGGACCAGCAGCAGCGCCTGCAGTTCGTCGGCGGAGAACCACAGCCCCGGCAATTGTGTGCGCGGCGCCGCGCCATCCAGACGGTAGCCGCGCGCCTCGGTGTCCCAGATGAGCGGCGCGTCGAACAGGCTTCGCAGTTCGGCGATGGCGCGCATCAGGGTGGCGCGCGAGCACTCCAGGTCAGCCTGCAGCGATTGAGCCGAACGCGGCTCCCGGCTGCTGGTGAACAGGGTGTACAGGCGGTAGATGCGATCGAAGCGGTCCATGCTGATAAATATTACATCCATGCGGGGCGTGTGCTTGCCGGTGCGCCGGTGGCATGCCACGCTTGCGCCGGCTCGTTTCACCCATCCGAGGAGGTTTTCCCATGCTCACGCTTTACGGTCAGTACATGTCGCGCGCCCAGCGCTGCCTGTGGACGCTGGAGGAACTGGGCGTGCCCTACCAGCACGTCAAGACCAACCAGACCCTGGGTGAATCGCGCACGCCGGAGTTTCTGAAGATCAACCCCAATGGGCACGTGCCGGCGCTCAAGGATGGCGATTTCATCCTGTGGGAATCGATGGCCATCGCCATGTACGTGGCCAAGAAGTACGGCCAGGGTAGCCTGTGGCCGGCCAGCGTGGAGGACGAGGGGCACGTCATGCAGTGGGCGCTGTGGGCGTCGCTGGAGGTCGAAACCTTCGTTGTCAATTTCCTGCGCCACGCCATGCTGTATCCGCCGGAGAAGCGCCGGCCGGAGCTGGCGGAAGAGGCACTTCGGGTGTTGCCGGCACCGCTGAAGGTGCTCGACGATGCACTGGCCGGGCGTGAATACCTCGTCGGCAACCGTTTCAGCGTCGCCGACATCAATGTGTCCACGGTACTTTTGCTGGCGGACGTCCACAAGCATCTGGGCGTGGACACGTTCGGCAACGTGACAGGCTGGCTGCAGCGCGTGGCCGATCGTCCGGCCTGGCAGAAGCTGCCGTCGTTGAAGTAAGGCTTCGGCCCGGCGCCCGGCAAGGGTGCCGGGCCGTTGTTGGCTGATTGCAGTCATGGCGGGCGCCGCGTGAGCGCCTAGCCTTTCAGTGGGGCGGCGGGCTTCGGGGCCTGCCGCATCCGCAACGGAGGTGCGCCATGAATGACAAATCCAAGCCCGTCGAAGTCAAGAAATCGACCCACACGGCCGCGGGGCGGCAGATGTCCGGATTGCGAGAGCGGTGGGACAGCCTGTTCGACGATTTCTTTACCGACTTTCCGCGTTGGTCGTCCCTGCGCCGGCCGTTCGACATCGAGCCGCTGCGTCGCCTGAGCGGTGGCGATCTGGTGCCGGCGGTGGACGTGACCGAGCAGGACGCCCGGTACCTCATCAGTGTCGAACTGCCCGGCCTGGACGAGAGCGACATCAGCGTCGAGGTCCAGGACGACCTGCTCACCCTGCGCGGGGAGAAGCGTGCCGAGCGCGAGGAACAGGACAAGGGGTATCACCTGACCGAGCGCAGTTTCGGCAGCTTCACGCGCAGTTTCCGCTTGCCGGGTGACGCCGACGTCGCCAAGGCGAGTGCCGGCTTCAGCAAGGGTGTGCTCAGCATCACGGTCCCGAAGAGTCCGCAGGCCCACAGCCAGGTGAAGAAGATAGACATCAAAAGCGCCTGACTTGTCTGGCACGTTGGCGGCCGATCGACTGTCCGCCTGGCGGCGCATGGTGGCGGCGCTGGTGGACACACTGGCCCACGAGGGCAAGCCGGTAAGGGTGATCGAGACCCACATCTCGGCGGTGCTGTTGGCCGGTGGCGATGCCTACAAGCTCAAGAAGCCGGTCGATCTCGGGTTCGTGGATTTCACGCGCCTGGCCGCGCGGCGTCACTTCTGCCGGGAAGAACTGCGCCTGAACCGTCGTCTGGCGTCGGCGCTGTACGTGGCGGTGGTGCCGGTCACCGGGCGCCTGGGTGCGCCCCGCTTCGAGGCCCCCGGCCGCGTGATCGACTACGCCGTGAAGATGCGTAGGTTCCCGGCGGCGGCGCAGTTCGATCACCTGCTGCGCGACGGACGCCTCGAGCCAGGACAGCTGGATGCACTGGTTGCCCGCCTGGCGCGTTTTCACGCTGACCTGCCGGCGGCGGCGCGTG
>DQBD01000047.1 GCA_003526065.1 Gammaproteobacteria bacterium
GTGGCCTTCGCAGGCCACCGTGGCCTGCAAAGCCCCCCAGCCGGCCTTCGCAGGCCACCTGCAGCGGGTCCAGGCCCAGCAGTTCGCAGGCGGCGGCCACCGGCCCGCTGACCGGCAGCCGGGCCTGGTCGAGTTCGATGTCGCAGCCGGCTTCCGCGGCCAGCTCCACCACGGCGCCGGCGAGGCCGCCGCGGGTCAGGTCGCGTGCGCAGTGCAGGTCGACACCGGCCTCCTGCAGGGCTGCCACGGTGCGGTGCAGCGGCGCGCAGTCGCTGTGCACCGGGCTTTCGAAGGCCAGGCCCTCGCGCTGTGCCAGCACGGCGATGCCGTGCCGGCCGAGGTCGCCGCTGACCAGCACCGCGTCGCCGGCACGGATGCGCTCTGGATGCAGGCCGGCGCCCGGCGGCACCGTGCCGAACCCGCCGGTGTTGATGTAGAGGCCGTCGCCGTGGCCGCGTTCGACGACCTTGGTGTCGCCGGTGACGATGCGCACGCCGGCATCGAGCGCCGCCTCGCGTACCGACAGCAGCACCCGCCACAGGGTCTCCGTGGGCAGGCCTTCCTCGATGATCAGCCCCAGGGTCAGCGCCAGCGGCACGGCGCCGGCCATGGCCAGGTCGTTGACCGTGCCGTAGACCGCCAGGCGCCCGATGTCGCCGCCCGGAAAGAACAGCGGCCGCACGACGTAGCTGTCGGTGGTCAGCGCCGGCTGGCCGGGCGGTGTGGGCAGCACGGCGGCGTCGTGACCGGCCGGGGTCAGCGCCGGCCCGAGCGCCGGCACGATCAGTGTGTCGAGCAGCTGGTGCATCAGTTGGCCGCCCGCGCCGTGCGCCAGCAGCACGTTCGGGTAGTCGGTGATGGGCAGCGGGCAGGTCAGGTCCGGCATCGGCGTTGGCGGCTGATGTGAGCCCGAACATTGTGCGCGCGGACCGGCCGCCGTGCCGGGGTCGGCGGATTCGGTTTAGCATCGGTATACCGGTCCGTTTTCAGGTTCCTTTGATGAATCAGCCCGATACCCCCACCGGCGGCGCGCTGGCCCCGCCTGTGTCGGCACGCATCCGCGAGCGCATCGAGCGCGCGCGGGCGCGCTTCCACGCCAACGACAACATCGCCGCCTTCATCGAGGCCGACGAGCTGCCCCTGCTGCAGGCGGAGGTCGAGGACAAGCTGGTCGATGTGCTGCGCAGCCTGGTGATCGACACCGACAGCGACCACAACACCCGCGAGACCGCCCGCCGGGTGGCCAAGATGTACCTGAACGAGGTGTTCCGGGGCCGCTACGCGCCGCCGCCGGAGGTGACCGAGTTTCCCAACGTGGAGCGCCTGAACGAACTGATGATCGTCGGGCCGATCACCATCCGCAGTGCCTGCTCGCACCACCTGTGTCCGATCATCGGCAAGGTGTGGATCGGCGTGATGCCGAACGAACACTCCAACCTGATCGGGCTGTCGAAGTACGTGCGCCTGGCCGACTGGATCATGAGCCGCCCGCAGATCCAGGAGGAGGCGGTGACCCGCCTGGCCGATCTGCTGCAGGAGCGCATGCAGCCGGACGGGCTGGCCATCGTCATGGAGGCGGATCATTTCTGCATGCAGTGGCGTGGCGTCAAGGACACCGACTCGAAGATGGTCAACAGTGTCATGCGCGGCGTGTTCCTGACCGATGCCAGCTTGCGCCGGGAGTTTCTGGCCCTGCTGCAGCGCAGTCACGGCTAACCGGAGGTCATCATGCTCGTTCGCCTGCTGTATGCCAGTCGCGCCCGTGGCGCCGTGACCCAGGATGTCCTGGAGGCCATCCTGAACGAGTCGCGGCACAGCAACCCGGCGCAGGGCATCACCGGCATCCTGTGCTACGGCGGGGACGTCTACATGCAGCTGCTCGAGGGCGGGCGCGCGGCGGTCAACGACCTGTACAACCGCATCGTGCGCGACGAGCGCCACGACCCGGTGACGCTGCTGCATTACCAGGAAATCACCGAGCGGCACTGCAGCGGCTGGACCATGGGCCAGGTCAACCTGCACAAGGTCAACCCGTCGATCCTGCTGAAGTACTCGGAACGGCCGCAACTGGACCCGTTCAGCACATCCGGTTGTGCCGCCATGGCACTGCTGGAGGAGCTGATGGCCACGGCGCAGATCGTCGGTCGTACCGGCTGAGCCGGGCGGGCACCGGGTGCCCGCCCGGCGTGCCGGCTACTGCAGCAGGCGCGGGATGGCCTGCGGGCTGTAGTTGGCCGGGTCGGCGTCGGCAAAGTTGGCGTGCGCCGTGGTCGGGTTCAGGTAGGCCCAGGTGGCGCGTTCGCGCTGCAGGTCGGGCACCCAGATGATGCTGGGGTAAATGCCCGGCTGGCCGTCGTCGCGGACCGTGCTGACCCAGCTGTGGTACAGCAGGCGCCACAGTTCGTTCTTGCGGTCGTAGATCTCCTGCCAGTGCATGAGCGGGTAGTACGGGTCGACGTCGACGTAGATCAGCTTGCGACTGGCCAGGTGCCCCCGGGGCATGGTCGCCTCCAGCGTCCACACTTCCCGCGGCTCGAAGTTCTCGGTGAAGCCGATGCCGTCGCCGGGCCGCAGGGCCAGTTGCCCGTAGCGTGCCTCGGGCGTGCTGGCGTCGAGCCGGGCGCCGGTGGACTGGCTGTGCAGCGAGGCCAGGATCCAGCGCTTGCCGGTGATCTTGTACTCCGGGTACCAGGTGGGGTCGATGTTCAGGCCGAAGGTCTCGTCGGTCAGCAGGTCGGTGCCGATCACCGGGTCCGCCCAGGCGCTGCCGGACAGGCGCCGTACCCGGCGCACGGCCTTGATGTAGGCGTACACGTCCGGCAGGCGGCCGTCTTCGTACTGCACCGTCAGCGTCCCGACGCCGCGCACGTCGTTCGGGTAGGTGAACATCAGCATCTCGCGCTTGACCACGCCGTCGTCGCCGAGCGTGTAGGGCTGGCTCAGGCGTCCGGTCTGCAGCAGCCGGCCGTATTTGGTGTGCAGCTCCTTGCTGAGTCCGCGGGCCTTGGTGGTGGTCAGGAACACCATCGGTTCGAAGTCGACGGCGTCGGCGAACCAGGGTGAACGCATGATGTTGTAGATCAGCTTCAGGCCGCCCTGCGGGTCGGTGTCGCTGATGTTCATGAACGGGATGCCGGTGGTGAAGCCGGTCAGGTGCCGCTTGTCGTCGATGCCGGCCTTGTCGCCCTGCAGCCTGGTGGCCTCGATGACACGCTGGTTGTACTTCAGCGGCGTCGACGCCTTCAGGTCGATGACCATGCCGGCTTCCTTGACCGCCTGCACCATGGATGGCGGCATCAGGTCGGCAATGCGGTGTCCTTCGAAGGTGTCGGCCTGCACGGCATCGACGTTGCTGGCGTCGATGCGCGTGCCGGGCGGCAGTTCAGCGGCACCGGCCAGGCCCGGCCCGGCGGCCAGCAGGCCGCACAAGGCCAGCCCTGCGGCTGTGCGTAGGGTTAGAGAGCTGTCCATAGCGTGTCTCCTGGTGGGGGTCCGGCCCGTTCGGGTGTCGTCGCCGGTGCGACGTCCACGACCGGTACCGCTCCTCCTCCTGAAGAGCACTCGGGTTGAGACCATCCGTTGGCGGGCGGATGGTGCAAGGCAGCGGCCAGGGTCCGGCGGCCACCGCGCGCGGGGTCTTCCAGGTCCCGTTTGCGGTGGCGACAGGGGGCGTGGCCGGTACGGACATTGGCGGGTCCGTCAGATGAAGAAGCTGAGGTTCGGCTGGCGCACGCTGACCTGATCGAGCTGCGCCAGGCGCGAGGCCAGGCGCAGCCCGTGCGGCGTTTCCACCAGCAGGTCGACGCGCCGCGCCGACACCACGGCCGGCTCGGGTTCGGTCGCGCGCACGCGCAGCACCAGCACGTTGCTGAGCGCCTCGATGCCCCCGTCGGTCCGCGCCGCCCGGATGTTGGTCACGAAGTGCCGGGCGATGGTCGGCGGGTTCTCGGCGATGGTGAAGCTCGGCGTGCTCAGCTGGCGCACGCGGATGGCCAGGCTGTCGGCGTCGTCATCGAAGTACGGGGTGCCGCGGCCGTAGTGCCGCGGCCGGGCCGCATCCATGAAGGCCGGCGCCATCACCCGGTAGCGGATCTGGGGCGCCAGCAGCGCCTGCCAGGCCGGCAGGTCACCGCAGCCCAGGCAGTCGGATTCGAGGCTCAGAAACTCGTACACGGCACGAAATGCCCCGTCGTCGAGGACGCTCCCGTCCGGGATGGTCTTGCGCAGCGCCTGCGGGTTCATGACGTTTCCTTCCCCTGCATGACGCGCTGCCAGTGGATGAGCAGCGCGAACTCGGACATTTCCGAATAGGTGGACGGGTAGGCCGTGCCCGGTCCGTGAAAGTCCGCGATCGGCTTGTCCCGGTAGTAGCGGGTGCCGCGGAAATCGACCGGATAGCGGGCGCCGATGGTGCCGCGGCAGCCACGGTTGATGGCGGCCCAGGCCTCGGCGTCGTCCTGGTCGAAGGTGCCGCCGACGCTGAAGGTGCGGATGCCGATCTCGTAGCTGGCCTGCTTGAATTCCTCGGCGGCTTCCTTCTCGATCAGCAGCCAGTTCCAGACCTCGGTCTGCTGGGCGCCGAGCGGCTGCCAGGTGCGCAGGTTGCAGAACGGCACCGGCGCCGACGTGCCGTCGAAGCGCACCGAGCTTTCCACCCACGAGGTGTTCGGGAAGTTGGTCATCACCTTGGTCAGGCCACGCGCCATGAAGCGTTGCTGGGCGGCGTTGAGCGTGCGCTGGTAGTGCGGCACCAGCTGCGGCGAGAAGCCGGCGTAGTCCGGTGCCTCCGGCGGCAGCTCCAGGAAAATGCAGCTGTGTCCCTTGCCGATGTCCACCGCCGGGCTGTGCATCAGCTGCTGCACCACCACGTCCTGCGGCACG
>DQBD01000242.1:0-178 GCA_003526065.1 Gammaproteobacteria bacterium
CGTCGGCCGGCTCACGGTGAGCTTGCTGCGGCCATCGAAGCGGTAGACCTTGGGTTCGCCGCGGATCAGGCGCAGCAGGGTCTCGACATCGATATTCGGCTGCTCGCTGAAGCTCAGCGTGAAGCTGCCGTCGCCACCGCTGATGCCGGTCACGCCCAGGG
Organism: Gammaproteobacteria bacterium; assembly: GCA_003526065.1. The sequence goes on from DQBD01000242.1 coordinate 162, forward strand.
CCTTGGCCTGCAGGCGC
>DQBD01000242.1:482-711 GCA_003526065.1 Gammaproteobacteria bacterium
GAGGCCGGCAGCGGTCCGAAGCGGTCCACCAGTTCTTCCTGCAGTTCCTGCACGGCGGCGAGATCGTCGGCGCCGGAGATGCGCTTGTACAGCACCAGGCGCTGATGCACGTCCGGCACGTAGTCGGTCGGCAGCAGCGCGGCGGCGCCCAGGCTGATGTCCAGTTCCTGGTGCACGGCGGCGTCGAAGTCCGGCGTGCGGCCGGCACGGATGTCGCGCACCGCCCGTT
>DQBD01000242.1:814-3821 GCA_003526065.1 Gammaproteobacteria bacterium
GTCTTGTTGTGGCTGATGATGAGCGTCGGCTTCTCGAGCTGGGCGATGACGTTGGCCATCGTGAACGTCTTGCCCGTGCCGGTTGCGCCGAGCAGGCAGGTGGCGTTTGCGCCGGCGCGGATGTCGCGCACCGCCCGTTCGAGCAGTTCGTTGAACAGGGTGAAGCCGATTTCCTGGATGTGCCCGCTTTGTTCGTCGCCCAGCAGTTCGCCGGCGCCGCGGATTTCCATGTCGTGGCTGGCCAGCGTGAAGCCGATGCCCAGCTCGCCCAGCGACTCGATGGCTTCCAGGCGTTTGAGGGCGTCGCCCTTGAGGGCGTCGCGGCTGGGCACCATCAGGTAGGCATAGGCCTGGTGGTGCGAGCGGCCGACCCGCCCGCGCAGCTGGTGCAGCTGTGCCAGGCCGAGTGTGTCCGCGCGGTCGATGAGGATGGTGTTGGCGGTCGGCACGTCGATGCCGCTCTCGATGATGGTGGTGCACACCAGCAGGTTGAAGCGGCGGTGGTGGAAGTCGGCCATGATGCGTTCGAGCTCGCGCTCGGGCATCTGGCCGTGGGCGACGCGCAGCGTGGCTTCCGGCAACAGCTTGGCCAGGTCGTGGGCGGCGCGTTCGATGGTCTCGACCTTGTTGTGCAGGAAATACACCTGCCCACCGCGCTTGAACTCGCGCAGGCAGGCCTCGCGCACCAGCTCGCCGTCGTAGGGACGCACGAAGGTTCTGACCGCCATGCGCCGCGGCGGCGGGCTGGCGATGATGGACAGGTCGCGCAGGCCGGACATGGCCAGGCTCAGTGTGCGCGGGATGGGCGTGGCGGTGAGCGTGAGCACGTCGACCTCGGCCCGCAGGGCCTTGAAGGCTTCCTTCTGCTTGACGCCGAAGCGGTGTTCCTCGTCGATGATGACCAGCCCCAGGCGGTCGAACTTGACGTCCTTCTGCAGCAGGCGGTGGGTGCCGATGACGATGTCGAGCCTGCCCGCGGCCAGGTCGGCCAGGATCTGCTGCTGCTCCGCCTTGGACTCGAACCGTGTCAGGGCCGCCACGCGCAGCGGCCAGTCGGCCAGACGGTTGCGGAAGGTGTCGGCGTGCTGCTGCGCCAGCAGCGTGGTCGGTACCAGCACCGCCACCTGCCGGCCGCCGTGCGCGGCCACGAAGGCGGCCCGGACCGCGACTTCGGTCTTGCCGAAGCCGACGTCGCCGCACACCACGCGGTCCATGGGTTTCTCGGCCGCCAGGTCGCCCAGCACGTCGCCGATGGCGCGGTCCTGATCCGGGGTTTCCTCGAACGGGAAGCTGGCGGCGAAGCGGCTGTAGTCGTCCGGTAGCGGGATGGCATGCCCGGCGCGCGCGGCGCGCTTGGCATAGATGGCCAGCAACTCGGCGGCGGCGTCGCGTACCTGTTCGCGCGCCTTGCGCTGGGCGCGCTCCCACTGGCCGCTGCCGAGCTTGTGCAGTGGCGCGTGGGCGGCGTCCGCGCCGGTGTAGCGGTGCACCAGGTCGAGGCTGCCGACCGGCACGAAAATCTTGGCCCGGTCGGCGTATTCGAGCGCCAGGTACTCGCCGCCCTGGCCGCCGACGTCCAGCGTCTCCAGGCCCAGATAGCGGCCGACGCCGTGTTCGATGTGCACCACCGGGTCGCCCGGTGCCAGCTCGCTGAGGTTGCGGATGATGGCGTCGGGGTCGGTCTCGCGCCGCTCGCGGCGGCGCTGCTGCACCACGTGTTCGCCGTAGATCTGGCTTTCCGCCACCACGGCGACACCGGCACGCGGCAGCAGCAGCCCGGCGTCCACCGGTGCCACGGCCAGCGCCAGCGGTGCCGTGCCGGCGCAAAACTGCGCCCAGTCGTCGACCACGTCCACGGCCAGCTTCTGGCGGGCCAGCAGCTCGCGCAGGGTTTCGCGCCGGCCGAGGCTCTCGGCCGCGATCAGGGTGCGCCCGGTGAAGCCGGCAATGAAATCCTCGAGCGCCGCCAGCGGCCGGGCGGCGCGGCTGTCGACCGGCAGCGCCGGTGGCGTGGCCAGTGCCAGGGCGTCGGCGTCCGGCCCGTCGCGCAGCGCCACCTGGGCGAAGCCCTTGAACGCCGCGAACACGCTGCCCGGCTCCAGGTACAGCTCGCCCGGCGGCAACGGCGGGTAGTCCGGCGCCTGACTGCGCGCGGCATGGCGTTCGCGCACGGTGTTCCAGAACGCCTCGCCGGCGCTGAGGCAGCCTTCCTGCCAGGCGATGACGGTGTCCTGCGGCAGGTAGTCGAACAGCGTGGCCGTGGCCTCGAAAAACAGCGGCAGGTAGAACTCGATGCCCGCCGGCGGGCGACCGGCCTGCAACTCGCGGTACAGCGCCGAGCGCGCCGGGTTGGCCTCGAATACCTGCATGTAGCGCTGGTAGAAGCGCTCGACCGCCTGCGGATTGACCGGGAACTCGCGCCCCGGCAGCAGGTCGACGCCCGGCAGAGGGTCCTGGGAACGCTGGGTTTCCGGGTCGAAACGGCGGATCGAGTCGACCTCGTCGTCGAACAGCTCGACCCGGAACGGCGTGTCACTGCCCATCGGGAACAGGTCCAGCAGACCGCCCCGGATGGCGAACTCGCCATGTTCCATCACCTGGGTGACGGCGCTGTAGCCGGCGCGGATCAACCGCTCGCGCATGTCCGTGAGGTTCAGTCGGTCACCACGCTTCAGGCGCAGGCTGTAGGCGTCGAGGTAGGTCTGCGGCGCCACGCGCTGCATCAGCGTGGCGATCGGCACGATCACCACACCCCGGGTGAGGGCGGGCAGGCGGTGCAGGGCGGCCAGGCGGTCGGAGATCAGGTCCTGGTGTGGCGAGAAGGCGTCGTAGGGCAGGGTTTCCCAGTCGGGAAACAGCAGCACCGGCAGCTCGCCGCCGGCGAAGAACGGGATCTCGCGTTGCAGGCGCTCGGCCGCCGGTGTGTCGGCCGCCACGACCAGCAGCGGGCCGGGGGCGGACAAAGCGGCTTCGGCCAGCGCCAGGGCCTGACCGGCGCCGGTCAGGC
>DQBD01000091.1 GCA_003526065.1 Gammaproteobacteria bacterium
CAGTCGATGGCCAGGAAACGAAACCTGTCTGCAGCAGCCGTTCCACCCGGGCACCGTCAACCTTGAGGTTGATGCGGTGCATGCCCGGCGTCTGACCGCCCTGGCCACCGACGCCCGCCTGCGGCGGTTCGAGTTGCCCGGCCGCGACGGCTTTTGCCCGGCCACGCTGTACGCCACCCGCCTGCGCCACGGCGCGCGCCACATGCCGGCCCTGCTGCTGCGCCCGCAGGTGGCCGGCTATCCGGCCGACAAACTGGAGCTGGTCTGCCCACAGCCGGTGCGTGCCGGCTGGAACGTGGACGATGGCGCGCTGCTGGAACTGCACCAGCTCACCCTGGAGGACCCCTGGCCATGAATCTGCCCGCACTGAACGTCGACGAACTCGCCCGCCTGCGCATGAAGGAATGCCAGGGCACCCTGCTCGGGGGGGTGAAAGTGGCGCAGGGGCTCGGCCTGTCGGCCGAGGAGTTCGGCTACCGGATGATGATGGAACAGGGCATCAACTGGACGCACCTGTGCGGCAGCCTGGACAAGATCGCCCACATCTTCCACGAGCACTACCAGGTCACGTACGGCTTCGGCAGCGACCTGCGCGTGACCCTGCAGGACGACACGCTGCGCTTCGAAATGCCGCCACTGGCCCGCGCCGCTGCCGGCCAGCTGCAGCACTGGCGCCTGTCGACCCAGGTGCTCGAGGACGTGAACCGCGGATTCTGGCGGGCCCTGAACGAGAACGCCGGCATCACCGCCCGCCTGGAGTTCGGCCCGGACCGGCACACCGTCACGGTACGACGCGGCTGACCGTCAGCGCCCGCCGCCGGCGATGAACGGCAGCGTGACCAGCCCACACCAGCGCCGGCACGAACACCCCGAACCGCAACAGCCGCCAACACGGGCTGCCGGTTGAGTGTTCAACGGATTCCACGGCTACGCCTGCTGCCCCACCCCGCGGCAGGGGGCAGGTCGGGCGATTTTCGTTACTTCACCACGCGCAACTTCGGACGTTCCGGCGGTGGCTCGGGTGGCGCCGGAGGCGTTGGCTCGTCCTCGACCGGGAATGTCATGCCCTGGCCGTTTTCGCGTGCGTACACGGCCAGCACCGCCAGCATCGGCACCCACACCCGGCGCGACACGCCGCCGAACCGGGCATCGAAGCTGACGTGTGTGTTCGACAGCTCGCGGGCGGCTGTGGCCTGCAAGCCGATGTTCAGGACGATCTTGCCGGCCTGAACATGCTCACTGGGTACCTCGACGCCATCCACGGTGGCGTCGACCAGGATCTGCGGGGTCAGCCCGTTGTCCTCCATCCACTGCACCATGCCGCGCAGCAGATAGGGCTTGGGGGAAGGCAACGGCTCCATGCGAACGGGACTTACGCCGACGGCGCGTGCCGCATCTCGAATTCCTGCTCGGTCAGGCTGTTGCGAAACGCCGAGCGGGCAAACATGCGCTCGGCATAACGCAACACAGGCCGTGCCGGCGCCGGCAGTTCAATGCCATACACCGGCAGACGCCACAGCAGTACGGTCAGCGCACAATCCACCAGCGTCGGCTCGGCGCCGAACACAAACTCGTGCTGCTGGAAAACCGGCGCGATCGCCGTGAGGCCATCACGCAGCGTCTTGCGCGCGGCGGTGACCTCGGCTTTCTTGCTGGATTCGGTGAGCACCTGATGCAGGCTGAACCAGTCGCGATCGATGCGCCACAACATCAGCCGCGCCTGCGCGCGGTTGATCGGGTCGATGGGCATCAGCGGCGGGTGCGGGAAGCGCTCGTCCAGGTACTCCATGATGATGCTGGAGTTGTAGAGCACCAGCCCGCGGTCGACCAACACCGGCAGGTCACCGTAGGGATTGAGGTCGCGCAGGTCCTCGGGCATCGCCGCCGGATCAACCAGCTCAACCTCGATGGCGATGTCCTTCTCGCTGAGCACCAGCCGGGTGCGGTGGCTGTGTGGGCACACCACGCCGGCATAGAGCTTCATGTTGCGGATGCGCTCCGTGGTGAAACCGTCGGCATCGCTGCCGTAATCGAGCGGCTCGACCTTGGACGCCTTGGAGGAAGCTTCCTTCTTGGAGGATTTCTGCGACAACAGTCTGCCCCGTATCAGTGAACGTCGCGCCAGTATTCGCGCTTGACCAGATAGGCCAGGCCGGAGAACACCAGCAGGAACAACAGTACTTTCACCCCGAGTCCATAACGTACCAGCTTGGCCGGCTCCCCCATGTAGACCATGAAGTTCACCAGATCGCGAACCAGCGCGTCGTATTCCTCGGGCTCGAGCGCGCCAGGCGCGGTCAGCGTCAGGTGGCCGTCAACCAGCTCCTGCGTACCCTGCAACGACGCCAGCACGTGCGGCATGGCGGCGTTCGGGAACACCGTATTGTTGACGCCAAACGGCCGGCTCGGGTCAAGGTAAAAGCTGCGCATGTAGGCGTACAGCCAGTCGGCACCGCGTGAACGGGCCGACAGCGTGATATCCGGCGGTGCCTGACCGAACCAGGCAGCGCCGTCCTTGGGCCGCATGGCCACCCGCATCACCTGGTTGGCGTCGCCACCGTTGAAAACCATGTTGGCCTGTACCTGCTCCGGTGTCAGGCCCAGGTCCTGCGCCAGGCGCGCGTAGCGCATGAACTCGGCACTGTGACAGCTAACGCAGTAGTTGACGAACGTGCGCGCCCCGCGCTGCAGCCCAGCGCGGTTGTTCAGGTCCACCTCGAAGCTCGGCACCGCCGGCCCGGAAGCGGCGGCCACCAGCGCCGGCGCCGCGGCCAGCAGGCAGGCAAGAATCATTTTTTTCATTTGCTGGTCACCCTGTCCGGCACCGGCTTAGTGCTGTCGATGCGCGTGTAGATCGGCATGGTCAGGAAGAACAGGAAGTACAGCACCGCGAAAATACGCGCCAGCAGCGTGTACAGGTCCGACGGCGGCTGCGTGCCCAGGTAACCCAGGGCGATGAAGCTGACCACGAAGATCACCAGCGCGATGCGGTTCAGGATGCCGCGATAGCGGATCGAGCGCACCGGACTGCGATCCAGCCACGGCACCAGGAACAGCACGAAGATGGCCGCGCCCATCGCCACCACGCCCAGGAACTTGTCCGGCACGGCGCGCAGAATCGAGTAAAACGGCGCGAAATACCACAGCGGCGCGATGTGCGGCGGCGTGACCATCGGATCGGCCGGCTTGAAGTTGTCGGGCTCCAGGAACTTGCCCCACATCTCCGGCACGAAAAACACGATCGCCGCGAAGATGATGGCGAACACGGACAGGCCCCAGATGTCCTTGACCGTGTAGTACGGATGGAACGGGATGCCGTCGAGCGGCTTGCCGTCCGGGCCCTTCTTCTTCTTGATGTCGATGCCATCCGGGTTGTTGGACCCGGTCTCGTGCAGCGCGATGATGTGGAAGAACACCAGCGCGATGATCAGCAACGGCACCGCCGCCACGTGCAGCGCGAAGAACCGGTTCAGCGTCGGGTCACCGACCGCAAAGTCACCACGAATCCACAGCGACAGGCCGTCGCCGATGAACGGGATGGCGCCGAACAGCGAGATGATCACCTGCGCGCCCCAGTAGGACATCTGGCCCCACGGCAGCAGGTAGCCCATGAAGGCCTCGGCCATCAGCAGCACGTAGATGACCATGCCGAACAGCCAGACCAGCTCGCGCGGCCCCTTGCCGGAGCCGTAGATGATCCCGCGGAACATGTGCAGGTACACCACCACGAAGAACATCGACGCCCCGGTCGAGTGCAGGTAGCGGATCAGCCAGCCCCAGCTGACGTCGCGCATGATGTACTCGACCGACGCGAAGGCGAGGTCTTCCGACGGCTTGTAGTGCATCGTCAGGAAGATGCCGGTGACGATCTGCAGCACCAGCACGGCCAGCGCCAGCGAGCCGAAGAAGTACCAGAAGTTGAAATTCTTGGGCGCGTAGTACTGACCGACGTGATCGTCCCACCAGTCGAAGATGGGAAGACGCTCGTCGATCCAGCGCGCCAGGCCCGAGGTGCGATTGACCATCACGCGGTCTCCTGATCTTCGCCGATGAGCAGCCGCGTGTCGCTCAGGTACTTGTACGGCGGCACCGGCAGGTTCAGCGGCGGCGGCACGCCCTTGTAAACACGACCGGCCAGGTCATACAGGCCGCCATGGCACGGGCACAGGAAGCCGCCTTTCCAGTCGGCGCCCAGATCGGGCGCGCCGACCTCGGGCCGGTACTTCGGCGAGCAGCCCAGGTGCGTGCACACGCCCACCAGCACCAGATACTCGGGCTTGATGGAGCGCACGTCGTTCTGGGCATAGGCCGGCTGCTCGGACTCGACCGACTCGGGGTCGCGCAGGTCGCCGGCCGGCACTTCGGCCAGGTGGTCCAGTTCTTCCTGCGTGCGACGCAGGATCCACACCGGCTTTCGGCGCCCCTCGACCACCATCAGCTCGCCGGGTCCCAGCTTGCTGATGTCGACCTCGACCGGCGCACCGGCCGCCTGAGTCCGGGCGCTCGGCTGCATGCTGGACACGAACGGCACCGCCGTAGCGGCCAATCCGACCCCTCCCAGCGCTCCAGCCGTTCCGGCCAGCAGCCGGCGGCGCGCGGGATCAACCGCATCGTTTGCCATAGATCACGCTTCCCCTGAAGGCGGGCCTGCGGCGCCCGCGGATGTCGTATTCCCAAAAATACACGCGGCCGGCAGCACGTGACCGCCAGCCGTCATGAGCTGTTGGGTAAAAAGCCGCGGTATTGTGCCAAACGCAGGTGGGCCGCGCCAAGCCATGCCCGGTCGTGCAGGTGGCGCCGGCTGCTAGCATTGCGCGGCCCCTTGTGAGTCAGTGCACACATGAACAACGCCTCGAAACACGCCCGGCATCGATATTTGCTGCAAGCGGCCGTGGTCGGCCTGGTCGCCGGCGTGGCCATTACCCTTCTGTGGCCGTCGCCACCGGCGCCGCCCCAACTGCCGATCAGCGGCGGCGTCACGCCGCCTCTGCCCGCCCCTGCCGGGCCAACGGCCAACAGCTTCGCGCCGGCGGTGGAGGCCGCCGCGCCGGCGGTGGTCAATATCTACAGCACCAAGGTCGTCACCCGCGCGTTCAACCCGCTTCTCGACGAGCCGCTGTTCCAGCGCTTTTTCGGGCGTGCCCCGATACCGCGCCAGCGGCTGGAATCGAGCCTGGGGTCGGGTGTACTGCTCGGCAAGGACGGCTACATCGCCACCAACCACCACGTCATTGCGGATGCCAGCGAAATCGAGGTCGCGCTGCGTGACGGGCGCAGTGCCAAGGCAGCGCTGGTGGGCAGTGACCCGATCACTGACCTGGCCCTGCTGCGCATCGACCTGCCAAACCTGCCCTCCATCGCCCAGGGCGACGACCGACAGGTCCGTATCGGTGATCTGGTGCTGGCCATTGGCAACCCGTTCGGGGTCGGGCAAACGGTGACGCTGGGCGTGGTCGGCGCCATCGGCCGCGAGGCACCGGGCATTTCCGCGGTC
>DQBD01000225.1:0-3460 GCA_003526065.1 Gammaproteobacteria bacterium
GTCAGCGCCGCCCACTCGGGCTCGCAGGCCAGCACGCGCAGCGCCGCCTGCGCCGCCGGGGCAGCCAGCAGGCAGGCCCCGGCAAACAGTAGAAGCAACCGTTTCATCGTCGATGCCTCAGAACTGGTGCGCGCCGTGCGGGCCGAGGCTCATGATGTACTGCACGATGAACTGGTCATCCGGCGCGCCCACCAGCGTCTCGTCGCGGTTGTACTGCAGCCGGAAACGCGAGAACTCCGACGGCGAGAAGTCCGTCATCAGGCTCCAGCGCCTGGGGTGATAGCGGCCGCCATCCAGACTTGCGGCGTTCAGGCCGAAGTCGGTCGAACCGCTCGACAGGCGGCTGTAGCGGGTGCCGACGCGCCAGCGCGGCATGAACTGATACACCGCCTGCGCGTACCAGCCGGACTGGTCGCTGTCGTACGCGTCGGTCAGGTCAAGACAGGCGCCACCGTCGGCCGTGTTGTCGGCGCACGCAAGGTCGCCGTCCTCGTCCCGCTGGAAATACTCGGCGGTGAAGGTGAAGTTGCGCTGGCGCGGATTGCCGTTGGGGGCCCATTTCCAGACGAAATCCGCCAGCCAGGTCTTGGAGTCGCCCGAGAACAGCGTCAGCGCCTCGACGTCGTTCAGGTCCTCCACCCAGCCCTCGCGCTCGCGCGGCCGGGCCTTCAGGTAGGAAAGACCGGCGCGCCAGCTGTGCGAGGCGCCGACATCGCCGCCGAGGTGGCCGAAGACCGCCCAGCTGCCGGCGCCGTTCTTGTCCGCGCCTTCATCCGAGCCGGGGAAGAACTGACCCCGGGCGACTTCCGCGCCAAATTCCAGGAACAGCGCGGTCGGCGCCAGCCAGCGCAGCTGCAGGCCGTCCTGGATCAGATGCTCGCCGAACAGTGCCTCGTAGACCAGGTTGTTGTCGGCGAAGTCCCAGGTGTGCGGGTGCCGCGCGTTCTGATAGCCGATGCCGGACAGGAACCGTCCGCCCTTGACGGTGAGGCCGTGCCCCAGATGCAGGCTCTGGAACCAGGCCTCCTCCACCTCGACCTCCTCGTCCAGCACCGCCAGGTTGACGTAGCCGTGCAGGTACGGATCGATGTTGGCGCTCATCACCAGCTCGGTGTGCTCGAGCGTGAAGCCGCGCTCGGCGTGGGCATGCTCACCGGCCGGCACAAAGCCGGAGATCGGCCGCTCGCCGCCGGCACGGTCGATATAGGCCCCTTGCAGGATCAGCGAGATGTCGGGGTTGAAGGCGCCGGTCGCGGATGCAGGCGCCTTCGCCTGGGCGGTCTGCTCGGCGCTGGCGGCGGCGGTCTGGGCGACCGCCTGGGCCTCGCCGGCCTGTGATTCGGCCGCCTGCACGCGGCCTTCGAGGGCCTTCAGGCGCGCCTCGTAGTCGGCCTGCAGGGCCTGGAATTTCTGCTCGAACTCGGCGCGCAGGGCATCGAGTTCCGGATGTGGCGCAGCCAGCGCCGGAGCCGCGAGCGCGCACAGCGCCGCCGCGGCAATTGCCAAACGATTGAACATGGAATGACTCCCGTGGACGGCCCCCCACCGGGGGCCGGTCGCAACACGGCGGCGCAGGGCCGCCGACCCGCTATCAGGCGAGCGCCGGCGGCGGCGCGCGCACCTGATAGGGAGCGGGAGTTCCTGGAACGGGCGCCCGTGGCGCCGGCGTTGCCGGCGGCGGCGCCAACGTGGGCACGTACGGCAGCGCCTGCACGAACGCCGGCAGCACTCCGACGCCCGACGCATGGGCCACACAGACCGCACAGGACGCATGCTGTGGCAGCGCCGGCGCGTCCGGATGCGTGTCCGACCCCAGGTGGTCGAGCCCGTGCAGCAGCAGCCCGTACTGCAGGACGAGCAGCAGCACGGCCAGTGGCCATGTCAGCCACCGCGTCACGGTTGTGCTGCGGGCGATACGCATGATCAGACGGTTTCGGCAAACAACATGGGCAGGGTCAGACGCGGCGCATCATCGCATGTTCCTGCGTCCAGTGAGCCGACACGGTTCAGGCGTCATAGCTGCGCAGCATCCGCCCGGGCCGCGCGCGGTCGCGGTAGGCCCCGTTCTCGAACAACACCTGGCCAGCAACGATGGTGGCGCGCACGCCCTTCGAGCGCGTCACGAAGCGCCGCCCGCCACCCGGCAGGTCGTGGGCCCACTCCTTGTCGCCACAGGCCACCGTGTCCGGGTCGAAGATGACCAGGTCGGCCGCCTTGCCGACCGCCAGCACGCCGCGGTCGATGCCGAAGAACTGTGCCGGAATCGACGTCAGTTTGCGCACTCCCTGCTCCAGCGTCAGCGCGCCGGTCTCGCGCACCCAGCGCTGCAACAGGTGCGTGCTGTAACCGGCGTCGCACAGCATGTCCAGGTGCGCCCCGGCGTCCGACAGACCGATCAGCAGCCGGTCGTCCTGCACCAGCGGGATGGTGTCGGCCGCGTCATAGTTGAGCGCCGCCATGTCGAAGGTGGTGCGCAACTCGTCCTCGATGGCGATTTCCACCAGCAGGTCCATGGGATCGCGGCCGCTGAGGTCGGCCAGCTCGCGCAGGCTACGGCCACTGCTGGCGATGCTCCGCGCCTGCTCGCTGACGCCGTCGAGCACATAGAAGCGACTCCAGATGTCCCGCCCGAAGGCCGGGATGTTCTTGAGGTCGTCCCGGAACGACTGACGGAACTTCGGGTCCGCGTACGTGGCCAGTTTTTCCTCACGCGACAGGCGCATCACCGGCTGCCAGCTCGGGAACACGCCCAGGATGTACGGGTTGGCAAGATTCAGCTGAAAACGCAGCGGCCGGCAGGTGGTCTGCGGCACCGCCTTGTCCCAGCCGGTGACGTCCGCCACCGCGGCCATGCGCTCCTCGTAGGAGTGCGGCTGCTCGGCGGCATTGACCACCGCCAGCCAGGTCACCGGTCGCGTGCTCTCGCGTACCAGCATCTCCAGAAAATCGTGTTCTTCGTGGCTCACCACGCCACCGAGCTTGAGCGTGAGTTCCACGTTGCCGCGCTGGAGGCCACGCAACACGCCGCACAGGGCGCGGTGCTCGTCGACACTGGCGTTGCGGCACGCCACGGGCTTGCCCAGATACCCCACGTGCACGCCCTCACGGGTGGTCGAGTAACCGAAGGCACCGGCCTCCATGGCGCCGGCGAAGGCGCGTGTCATGGCGGCGATCTCGTCCCCGGTCGCGGCGCGCTCGAGCGACGCGTCGCCCATGGCGTAGTGCCGCAGCGGCGTCATCGCCACCAGCGGCGCCACGTTGATGCCGAGCCCGCGCGTGTCGAGCGCATCCATGTAGTCGCCGAAATGCTCCCATTGCCAGTCGATGCCGGCGCGCATCACCTCCAGCGGAATACCTTCCACATTCACCAGGTCGCCCATCAGGAACTCGCGCATGTCGGCGCGCACCGGCGCCGCACCGACGCCGCAGTTGCCCATCACCACCGACGTGACGCCGTGCC
>DQBD01000225.1:3671-8820 GCA_003526065.1 Gammaproteobacteria bacterium
CGACGCCGCAGTTGCCCATCACGGCGGTGGTGACACCGTGCTCGGCCGACGGCGTGAGCAGGCCGTCCCAGGCGATCTGTGCGTCGAAATGGGTGTGCGGATCGACGAACCCGGGCGCCAGTACCTGCCCCGCCGCGTCGATCCGCTCGGCCGCCTCGCCGGCAGGCACCTGTCCCAGGGCGACGATGCGTCCGTCCTTGACCGCCAGACCGCCGGGGAAGGCCGGCGCGCCGGTGCCATCGACGATACGGGCGTTTTCGATCAGCAAGTCGTACATCAGGGGCCTCTCAGACGTGGTACAGGTCGAGCACGGTCGGGATGAAGTCGTTCATCAGCGTGATGCGCTTGCCGGCAATGCGCCAGGCGTCGCCGTCGGCCACCAGCCGGTGCTCGTACAGACCGAAGAACGCGCCGACCTGCTTGTTGCGGAAGTAATCGACACGGAACGATGAATGCAGCGTCATGGTCCCCGGCGCGTGATCCAGCAGCAGGATGTTGCCGACCTGATGACAGGTCCGCGGCAGCGGCACCGAGGCGGGCGAGGCGCCCGACACGAACCGCTCGATGCGCTCCAGCAACCGGCCGCGGCCGGCCAGGTACAGCAGCGAGATCTCGGTCTGTGGGTCGGTGATCTGGGCATGCTCGCCGACCCAGGACGGCGCCCACAGCACACAATCGTCGGTGTAGAGCGCCAACCAGTCCTGCCACTGCTGGCGGTCCAGGTAGTAGCCCTCGCGGTACAGCAGTTCGCTGCCGGCGGCCAGCAGTTGCGCCCGGCTCACGGCTGCACCCCCAGCACCTCGGCCTGGCCACGTTGCATCTGGTCCAGCCAGCCCTGGTAGACGCCCAGGTACACCGCCTCGCCCTGGATGCCGATGTTGCCGCTGATGGAGTGGTTGGGTTCGATGCCCACCGTCCGGGCCGCCTCGTCGGGGCCCTCGCGCAGCAAGGCCAGACCGCGGTGATAGCCCTGGTTCCACTCGACGCTGCGGGCCTGATCGCCAAGCTGGCAGCGCTCGTAGATGACGGTGTCGTCGGGCGTCGCAACGCCGGTGGCGCTGAAGAAATCCTCGTACTGGCGGATGCGCAGCGCGCGCGCCTGGGGCGGCTCGCCCTTGGGCGCCAGACAGAACGCGTACACCTCGGTCTTGTCCACGGACACCGGGCGCAGCAGGCGCATCTGGAAGGTGGCGCTCTCGACCAGCAGGATGTTCGGGAAGATCGCCACCACCCGGCCGCTGACCATCATGTCGGCCTTGGCTTCGCCGAAGCGCTCGGCCATCTGCTGCCACATGGCATACGACGGCCGGTCCTCGCGCTTGCCGGCACCGCGCAGCCACATGCCGCCGTGGCCGTGGGGGAAGGTGTAGTAGGACACCTCGGCGTCGGCATTGATGAAGCTGTTGAGGTCAATCGAGCGGTTGGCGTCGGCACCCTGGCGCTTCATGCGGTTCATGACCATGGTGCCGAAGCTCGCGTGCAGGGTCTTGGCGTGATAGATGTCGAGACAGTTCTCGAACACCATCTTCCAGTTGCCGCCGTAGGTGAAGTTGGCGTCGCCGCGTACCACTTCGAGCCCGTCCGGCGACTGATCGACCCACGAATCGATGAACACCGCCGCGCTGCCCAGATACTCGCGCAGCGGGACCACCTCCGGGTTCAGGCTGGCGAAGAAAAAGCCGCGGTATTCCTCGAGCCGCGCCACCTGCGGCAGGTCGTGGCTCATGCCCCGAAACGCGTCCGTGTAGCCGCCGGCGGCTTCATCCGCCACCTGCAGGCACTTGCCGGTGCTGTCGAACATCCAGCCGTGGTACGGGCACTTGTGGCGCTGCGTGTTGCCCGCCTGGGTGGTCGCCACCGCCGCGCCGCGGTGGCTGCAATGGTTCAGCAGTGCCCGTACCTGACCGTCACCGCCACGCTGAAGAATGATGGGCGTGCGACCGACAACGCCGGTGATGAAGTCATACGGCTCGGGTATCTGCGCCGCGTGACCGACGAACACCCACGAGCGCTCGTAGATGTAGCGCATCTCGAGCTCGAACAGCTCCGGGTCGCGGAACAGGTCCAGGTGCATGCGCAGCACCCCGTCCTCGGGACGGGCATCGACATAGCGGGAAAAGTCCCGCAGCGGCCATTCGCGAACACGCGCGTCCATTCCTCTCTCCTCCTCGTGCCGTGTCTCGGAGCCGGCAGCGCCGGCCCGCCGTGTCATTCCTCCCTGGATTGCCTGCCCGCACGCGGCGGTACAGGCCCGCGCCGACCGTTCCTGGCCAGCGCCGAATCGCTGCCCTACCGCCGCCTCACGGCGCGGTACCGGCCGGCCGCGCCAGCGCCTGCCAGGTAAGCGCCAGCACGTCCGGCAGGCGTTCCAGCTGCACCAGGTGCGAGGCCTGGTCCAGCACGTCCAGCCGTGCGCCGGGAATGCTGTCGCGGAAGGTGTCGCCATAACCGACCGGGATCAGCCCGTCCTGGCGGCCCCAGATGATCTGCGTCGGCGTCTTGATCCGTGGCAGGCGACGGATCAGACCCTTGTCGGGAATCGGCCACAGGAACTTGGCAGCCGCGCTGAGCGTGCCCAGGCGCTGGATCAGCACATCCACCTGGTCGTCAACGTCCTCCGGCATGGCGCCGAGCAGTTCGGCGATCGGCGACTTGGGATCGACCAGCACGCGTTCGGCAAGCTCGGTCGAGCGCATGGCGAAGATGTCCGGCATCGGGTCGTCCATGTCGAACAGGCCCGCCGGGGCAATGGCGATCAGCCGCCCGACCCGGCTTGGGTCGTTGGCCGCCATCTCGCAGGCAATCATGCCCCCCATGGAGTGGCCGACGACGTCGGCGCGGCCGATGTCCAGCGCATCGAGCAGGTCGTAGTAGCACAGCACCAGATCCCACAGGTCGCGCACCTGGCTGATGTCGTTGGACTTCGAGGTACCCGGCAGAAACGGCGCGATCACGCGCCGGCGGGCGGCCAGCGCGTCCAGGTACGGGTCCCAGGCCAGGCCTCCGGCGCCATGCAGGAACAGCAACGGGTCACCGCTGCCGGCCTCCAGCGTGTCGATGGCAAGGCGGGCATTGACCTGGTAGGTATGGGTTGTCGGCTCGGCCATTTCGTGGTCCCTCAGGTGGCGCTGCGACGGGTGTCCTGCGGCTCCGGGTCGCCAAACCCGCTCGGCCAGAACGGGCGGTGATCCCACTCGGGCCACAGGTTGCGGATGTGCGGCAGCACGCCCTCGGCGAACAGGTTCAGGTTTTTCAGCGTCAGGTGCTGCGGCATGGAGCCGCAGTGGAACAGCCAGATCAGGTTGCCGACGTTCAGCTCGCGTGCCGCCTCGATGATCTGCTCACGCACGGTCTGTGGTGAGCCGGCGATGATGTACCCGCTCTCGACCAGCTCCTTCCAGCCGAAGCCCTCGTCCAGGATGGCCTTGCCGACCTTGGCCGTGCCGTCCAGCTGCGAACGCAGGCCGGCACGCAGCGAAGCGACGGTGCGGTAGCCCGGCGCCTCGAAAAAGCGCGGGTCGATGTGCATGCACTTGGCGAAGAAGTACTTGACGTGCTCCTCGTAGTCGATCTGCGCCTGCGCGTCGGTCTCCGACACGCAGATGAACTGCGCGTAGCCGGCGCGGTAGGGGTTGCGGTCCTTGCCGAGCGCGTCGGCGCGGTCCCAGAACGGCCCCATCACCTTCTTGGCGTACTTGTGGCCGAAGAACGACAGATACGAGAACGAGTAGTCGTTGATCAGCGAGAAATCGTAGGTCTCGACGCTGCCGCCGCCCGGAATCCACACCGGCGGATGCGGGCGCTGGGCGGTGCGCGGCCAGGTGTTCACGTAGCGCAGCTGGTTGTACTTGCCGTTCCAGGTGAACACCTCGTCCGTGGTCCAGGCCTTCATCACCAGGTCGTGCGCCTCGTAGTAGCGCTCGCGCATCTCGGACGGGTTGATGCCGTAGACGTAGTTGGTGTCCATGGACGTGCCGACGGGGAAGCCCGCAATGAACTTGCCGCCCGACAGCACGTCCAGCATGGCCATCTCCTCGGCCACGCGAATCGGCGGGTTGTACAGCGCCAGGCTGTTGCCCAGCACCACCACGGACGTGGTGTCCGAATGGCGCACCTTGCGCGACAGGATGGACGCCATCAGGTTCGGCGACGGCATCAGACCGTAGCCGTTGCTGTGGTGCTCGTTCACGCCGACCGCGTCGTAGCCGAGATCGACCGCCGTCTCCAGCGCGTCCAGATAGTCGTGGTAGTACGTGTGGCCCTTGCGCGGGTCGTACAGCGACCGCGGGATGCTGACCCACACGCTGTCGTACTTCTTTTCGAAATCGGCCGGCAGGTCCTTGTAAGGCATCAGATTGAACGCAACGACCTTCATGGCCACCTCCTGTTGACTGCCGGCAAGGCCGGCTCTTCCTGAACGAGCGTTTATACCAGACTCGTGGCAAACCGATCACCCGTCTGGCAAACCGATGAAATCCTCGAACTTGCCGCTGGGCGGCCGCTCGATGGCGGCCACCGGCCTGAGCACGATCTCGAACGGGTAACGCAGGCGCTGGCGCAGCATGGCCTGCAGCGCCCGCTGCTCGCCGGCCTGCAGCGGACGCTCGGCCACCAGCTGCGCCTCGATGCGCGCGGGCGCCGTCTGACGCAGGCGAAACTGCCGCACCGGCGCGATCGCCAGCCACGCCTCGGCCGGAAAGGACGGCCAGTGCCGGCTGCCGTCCGGCAGGCGCAGCAGGTTGCGCGCACGGCCGTGGATGCGCCGCAGCACCGGCAACCCGCGCCCGCAGCGGCACGGCGGGCCAACCTCGGCGAAATCGCCGATGGCGTAACGCACCAGCGGCATGGCGAAGTTGTGCAGCGGCGTCAGTACCACCTCGCCCGTGGCGCCGGCCGGGCATGGCCGCCCATCCCCGTCCAGCACCTCCAGCAGCACGTTCTCGGACTGCACGTGGTAGTGCTCCGGAACCTGCGGGCACTGCAGGGCCAGATACCCGGCTTCCTCGCAGCTGTAGATGTCCGCCAGCGGCACGCCCCACGTTGCCCGCGCCAGCACCCGCAAATCGTCCGCCAATTGCTCGCCGAAGGTGCCGACCCCGCGCAGGCGCGCCGGCCGCTCGCCGCGCCGCGCGGCTTCCAGCAGCAGGCC